>JAGPUU010000331.1 GCA_018067325.1 Amphritea sp. | reverse complement strand
ACATTAAAGGCCTGTTTCGGGCGGTATATCAGCTCGTCAGCTCCGGAAAAATCCAAAGCGGCGGCAGCACCATAACAATGCAGGTCGCAAAAAACTACTTCCTCACCAGAGAACGTTCTTTTGTCCGTAAATTCAATGAGATACTACTATCCCTTAGAATTGAGCAAGAGCTTTCTAAAGAGGAAATATTTGAGCTCTACATTAACAAAATTTACCTCGGACACCGCTCCTATGGAATACAAGCGGCTGCCAACATCTATTACGGCAAAAACATAGATCAGTTAAGCCTGGCCCAGCAGGCCATGATAGCAGGATTACCTAAAGCTCCATCCGCATACAACCCAATTACCAATCCAAGCCGAGCCCTCGAACGCCGAAACTGGATACTTAAGCGGATGCACAGTCTCAGCTTCATTAACGATGAAGACTATACTGCAGCAAAAAGTGAATCCGTGACTGCAGAGTACCATGGTACCCAAATTGAACTATATGCCCCCTATGTTGCTGAAATGATTCGCAATGAGCTATATCAACATTTTGGCGAGACATTATATTCTGACGGATTTCGTGTATATACCACTCTAAATAGTGATATGCAGGCAGCTGCAAACAAGGCTGTAGAAAATGGACTTCTTGCATACACTGAAAGACACGGATATTACGGCTCTGAAACACCAGCAGCCATGACATCGTTTACCGAAGCAGATATCACCACTTTCCTGAATAAACAGCGCACATACGGCTCACTAATCCCTGCAATCGTCACTAAAGCTGAAGAGCAGCGAGCAAACCTTTACATTAAGGGCTATGGCACAGCAACGCTGACATGGGAAAACATGGAGTGGGCCCGGGAACACAAAGGCCCCAATAGATTAGGCAAGAAACCCAAACAAGCCACCGACATTCTTGCTCCAGGCGACTTGATAAGAGTTCGCCTTATCGGGGAAAACAACTGGCGCTTATCCCAAATTCCCCGGGCACAAGGCGCTTTCGCTGCTTTATCGCCAAAAGACGGCGCTTTAAAAGCACTCGTGGGTGGATTTAATTTCACCCATAACAAATTTAACCGGGCCACTCAAGCAAGACGCCAACCCGGTTCCAACCTCAAGCCTTTTATCTACGCATCAGCACTTGAGCAAGGATATACCCCTGCGACTATAATCAACGATGCACCGGTGGTTTTTCATGACAGCAACCTGGAATCCAACTGGAGGCCTGAAAACTACAGCAAGAAATTTTACGGACCTACGCGACTCAGAGAAGCGCTTTATAAATCCAGAAACCTTGTTTCCATCCGCATTCTCCGCTCTATCGGGATAGACACCGCTACTGAGTTTTTAACCCGGTTTGGCTTCGACAAAGACTACTTACCAAACAACCTGTCGCTATCACTTGGAACCGCCGACATAACTCCACTGGAGCTGGTAACAGGGTATGCCGGACTAGCAAATCAGGGATTTAAAATCAGTCCGTATTTTATCAGCCATATTGAAGATTCCGATGGCAACCCTCTCTATCGGGCAAAACCAACTACGGTCTGCCCCGAATGCACCTATATTGCCGATACTACAGAACCCGCCAGTGAATTCGGTCTAATGCAAACTAAACCAATACCTGGCACTGAACCTGAAACAGCCTCCACTATTGCCAGTAAGGAGTCAGCGCCTAAACCAGCATTACTGGAAGGGCAGCAGATCACAAATTTGCCGATAGCCACACGCACGATGGAGCCGCAAACAGCCTACATGATCTACAACATCATGCAGGACGTTATCACCCGCGGCACTGGACGCAGAGCACTTGCTTTAAAACGGTCAGATCTCGCCGGTAAAACAGGTACGACCAACGATCAGAAAGACGCATGGTTCTCAGGCTTTAACAGTGACGTAGTCGCCACCGCCTGGGTTGGGTTTGATCAACCATCAACTCTGGGGCGCAGCGAGTTTGGCGGAACTGCCGCACTGCCAATATGGATAGAATTTATGCAGACAGCCCTGAGCAACAGCCCCGACCAACCTGCTCCGCAGCCCGACGGAATGGTCAGCATCAGAATCGACCCTAAAACAGGCCTGCTCGCTTACCCCGGGCAGGAAGACGCATTGTTTGAGATATTCCCTGAGGCCCTTGCGCCAAAAGAGATCGCGCTCAATCCAAACCAGAAAAACACAACCGGTAGTGCTCAAGCTGAAGATATATTCTAAGTCGCTCTACAGACAGAAATATCAGATACAAAAAAACCCGGCCAAGGCCGGGTTTTTTTTCATGCAGAGAGCTTACTTATTCAGCAATGCATCTACAGTAGTCAGCGGGTAGTGATCCGGCAGCGGCAAACGCGCCACACCAGAGTCGATAGCTGCCTGAGCAACAGCTCCAGAAACAGCACCCAGCAGACGAGAGTCAGTCGGCTTAGGAATAATGTACTGAGGACCGAACTCCAGAGAATCCAGCTCATACGCATCCAGTACTTCTTGAGGAACAGGCTCTTTAGCCAACTCAGCCAACGCCAGAACGGCTGCAGCTTTCATCTCTTCGTTAATTGCGGAGGCACGAACATCCAGCGCTCCACGGAAGATGAACGGGAAACCAAGCACGTTATTCACCTGGTTAGGATAGTCTGAACGACCTGTCGCCATGATCACATCATCACGAACAGAGTGCGCCAGTTCTGGCTTAATTTCTGGATCAGGGTTAGCACAAGCAAATACTACTGGAGTAGAAGCCATCTTAGCCAGCTGCTCACCACTCAACAGGTTAGGACCGGACAGACCAACAAACACATCAGCTCCGTCAATTGCATCATCCAGAGTCCGCTTATCCGTTTCAGAAGCAAATGCTGCTTTCTCAGGTGTCAGATTTTCACGTCCGGAATGGATAACACCGGTACGGTCGATCATGTAGATATTTTCGACTTTCGCGCCCATGTTGACCAGAAGCGTCATACACGCATTGGCTGCAGCACCTGCACCCAGACAAACAATTTTAGCTACTTCGAGCTTCTTACCTGCAATTTCCAGCGCGTTGATCATACCCGCCGCCGTTACAATCGCAGTACCATGCTGATCGTCGTGGAAGACAGGAATCTTGCATCGCTCGATCAGTGCGCGCTCTACTTCAAAGCACTCTGGCGCCTTGATATCTTCCAGATTGATTCCACCAAAAGTGTCAGCAATACGCGCAATAGTATCGATCAGCGCTTGCGGGCTTTCAGAATCAACTTCAATATCAATAGAGTCTACACCGGCGAAACGCTTAAACAGCAGTGACTTACCTTCCATAACAGGCTTGGATGCCAAAGGCCCCAGATCACCAAGACCCAGAATCGCAGTACCGTTAGTAATAACAGCTACCAGATTACCTTTACCAGTATAGCGGTATGCATCGTCAGGATTGGCTGCGATAGCACGTACAGGCTCAGCTACACCAGGACTATATGCCAGAGCCAGATCACGAGCAGACTCAGCAGGAGTGGTAAGTTCAACACTAATCTTACCTGGGCGAGGAAACTCGTGATAATCGAGTGCAGCTTGTTTCATATCTTCAGACATTGTCGCGGTTCCAATGTTGTTATAAAAATTCGGAGAAGGAATGATATAGAAAAGAACCCTGCCTCTCAACTGACAAAACAGCCTATATCTCTGAAATTTTCCCGATAATCAGTGTATTTTCTACTACTTTTGACGGAGTAAACAGAATTTACAGAAGGGCAACGCCCCATTTCCAGAGAATTTAACCAGTTATGCCAAAGTTTAATGCAAATAGACCTGTATTCCCCAAAAACAAAAAAGGCACCCCGAAGGGTGCCTTTTTCAAAGATACGGGCTCGTTTACTTAGCGAGACCACGACCACCGAAACGCTTGTTAAAGCGATCAACACGGCCACCAGTAGTAGCATCTTTCTGCTTACCAGTGTAGAACGGGTGGCACTGACGACATACATCGATAAGAATATCTTTACCGATAGTAGATTGAGTTTGAACAACATTACCGCAAGAGCAGCTAGCCTTGATCGGTGTGTATTCTGGATGGATACCGTTTTTCATGTGAAACCTCAGTCGTTTTGTATGCCGCCACCCGATCTTTTGCCGGGCACCGCATGCAGGCAATAAAGCCTTATGGGAATAAGGCCGCGGATTATACGCATTGTTATAAACCCAGGCAAGCCCTTTAACTTTACATTATAGCGCCTAGTTAACAGCGAAAACAAAAAGACATACACTGTGCCCTCTGACCCTATGTGAGCTTCCTCTTCTATGCCTTACCTGCGACTAGCCATACCCTCACCGCTTCGACGGCTATTCGATTACCTGCCACCAAAAGACTGTTGTATCGAAAGATTACAACCCGGCGTACGGGTGCGGGTACCCTTTGGCCGCAGAGAGGTGACCGGGGTTCTGATAGAGATTTCTGAGGTTACAGAGGTGCCCGCAAACAAACTGAAAGCGGCCATTGCGGTACTTGATTCTACCCCCCCCTTACCTGAGTCACTATTTAAGCTTTCACGCTGGGCCGGAAATTACTACCAGCATCCATTAGGCGATGCGCTAAGCCAGGCCCTACCCGTTCTGCTGCGTAAAGGCGAAGCCTGCGAATACGCCCACCAACACCTGTGGCGGGCAGCAAAAGACGCCGATATTTCACAATTAGGAAAGACAGCTGCCAGACAACGAGAACTTTTGTTACTTCTTTTAGATCATCCAAACGGAATCAGTGAAGACGCTATTCGCGCAGAGGGCGGGCAATCCAGCCTGCTTAAAAAACTGGTAGAAAAAAACCTGGCTGAATCCTTTATTCATAAAGCTAATCACCAGTTACAGAATAGCGAGCCTCTCCACGAAGCCCCTTTAACCTTAAATGATGAACAACAGACAGCGGTCAGCGCCATCACCGCGGGGAAAGGCTTTACCCCCTACCTACTGCAGGGCGTTACCGGCTCAGGCAAAACCGAAGTTTATCTACAAGCGATTGAACATTTCATTCGTGAAGGCAAACAGGCACTGATTCTAGTACCCGAGATAGGTCTTACACCACAGACAGTCGCGCGCTTCAAAGCTCGATTTAATCTGCCGGTGGTGGTACTCCACTCTAACCTGACCGACCGACAAAGGCTGGATGCCTGGTTGCAGGCTAAAGAAGGGGTAGCCCGGATTATCATCGGCACCCGCTCCGCCATCTTTACTCCATTAAAAAACCCCGGCGTTATCTTTATTGATGAGGAGCATGACACCTCATTCAAACAGCAGGAAGGGTTTCGTTATAACGCCCGGGACCTGGCAGTAATGCGGGGAAATTATGAGCAGATCCCTGTCGTGCTAGGTACGGCCACCCCTGCAATAGAAACCCTTTATAACGCCCGACAGGGGCGCTATCAGTATTTAAAGCTCAATCAGAGAGCCGGTAATGCCCAACAACCTAAATTCGAACTACTGGATATTCGCCAGCTCCCCTTGCAAGACGGACTGTCTGAACCACTAATCCAACAGATCCGTGGCCACTTGCAACAGGGCACCCAGGTCTTAATATTTCTCAATCGACGGGGCTTTGCACCGACGCTTATGTGTCACGACTGCGGCTGGTTGGCAGACTGTAAGCGCTGCGATGCCCATATGACACTTCACCGTAAACCCTTCCATCTACACTGCCATCATTGCGATAGCCAGCGACCGGTACCCAATATCTGTGACAGCTGCAGCAGCTCAGAATTAAAACCGATCGGCGCAGGCACCGAGCGTACGGAAGAAGCTCTGCTCAAACTTTTCCCTGAATTCCCAGTTATCAGAGTCGATCGCGACACAACCCAACGCAAAAATTCGATGCAGAAAATTATGGATCGGGTTAATGAAGGCAAACCCTGCATTCTTGTGGGCACGCAGATGCTGGCCAAAGGACACCATTTCCCTAAAGTCACTCTGGTCGCCATTCTAAATGCTGACAGCGGACTGTTCAGTGCCGATTTCAGGGGAATGGAGCGAACCGCTCAACTGATTCTGCAAGTATCCGGACGGGCAGGACGAGCCGAACACCCGGGAAAAGTAGTGATGCAAACTTATCATGCTGATCACCCCACCATTACCAGCCTAGTCACCGAAGGCTACCAGGCGTTTGCCGAACAGGAACTTAGCCAGCGAATATCCGCTCAGCTCCCGCCCTCACTGTATTGCGCAATGTTCAGAGCCGAAGCGAACCATCAGGGTTTAGCCGAGCGCTTCCTGAGCAAGCTGCGAAACATGTTAGAAGAAGACATTCTACAACCCCATGGAATCCAATGGCTGGGCCCACTGCCTTCGCCTATGGAGAAAAGAGCCGGTCTCTATCGGGCACAACTGGTACTCCAAAGCCGGGACCGAAAAGCCCTGCATCAACAGCTGCAAAGTATAATTTACCAGGCCGATATAGACCCGGACGCAAGAAAAGTACGTTGGTCAGTAGATGTTGACCCTGTGGATATGTTCTAGCCTAAAAATAACCTCTCCATAGGGGTTAACAAAGCACAGGCGAAAAGGGATAATACGCGGTCTTTTCTACAGACAAACACGCAGCATTTTTTCAAACTGCGTATCAAAGTCTGGCCCCTGAATTTAACCCGGTATCTTTTGAGCATGAAACAACATATTGCGGACCTGATTAGTACTGCCCTGACCTCGCTGATTGAAGATGGCACACTGCCTGCTGATACCCAGCCAAACATCATGATAGAGAACACCCGCGACAAGTCACACGGCGACTTTGCATCCAACATTGCTCTGACACTGGCCAAAGCAGCAAAAACTAATCCCCGCGCCCTGTCACAAAAAATCTGCGAAGCACTACCCGCATCAGAAAATGTAGATA
>JAGPUU010000328.1 GCA_018067325.1 Amphritea sp. | reverse complement strand
GGCGTAATTTACTGCCATCAATCTTATATCGGGTAAAGCGATATTGACTGGAGATTAAGTGCTTAAGGGCTTGGGATTTTTTTAGTTGCCGATTAAAAACAAGTTCCAACACCTCGCCGGAATCACCAACAATTGCACTAGAAATCAATTCCAACGGTGTATCACCTTCACCCGAAATACTGGGGACCGTAAAGGACTGCGTCTTAGCATTGCCTTCACCCCAGCTAACGCTGACCTCCTGTCCACAGCTATTGGCACGGGTAATATTGCTGATGACAAGCTGTAACGGCTCGCCCTCAGGCTTCGAAATGGAAACTTTTGCAGTACCGTCAGAAACACGTATCTGTTGTTCTAACTCACTCAACGAGAGATCGTCTGCAGCCGTTACCTGCCCGTGAATCTCAACAGTGCCAGCAGCGCTATCCCGAACAACCGGATGACTATTGTGGTAGTCCAGCCATTTCAGATTAAACTCTGTACTGACGGAATTAGGGGACTCTATAGGGTCATCGCCGGTAACAGCGGGTGATGAATCAGAGGAAACAGCTGCAGCAGGTTCGGGAAGAGCAACGACGTCAGTCGTCACAGGCTTATCTTTATGAGTCTCCGCAGAGGTTGTAGTGTCATCACTACAACCCACAATAAGCACGACTAACAACAGAATCAATGCACGTAGAGACAAAACCCCTGAAAAGGAGGCACGTAAAGATGACAGAAGTGAAGAAGCGGCGCGTAACATATACAAATCCCTTTAGAGAGTGAGCCACCAAAAGCTATTTATCTTTAGCCTTTGATAAGGAACTCTACAAACAGTTCAGTGCAATGTTATATACCATTCAGGTTGGATCGAACACCCCGCCAGAAATCTAAAAGCGGGGTTTTTACGACGTTATAGCCACCGTTTATTTTTACTTCTTCTTGTTCTTAGCTGCCGGTTTCACCGTACCGCCTTTAGTACGAACAATCTTAGTACGACCGGTTTTATTAGTCCGCGGTTTATGGCTCTTTTTACTCAGCTGTTTACGCAGGTTATCCCGGCTGCCTACCTCGAAGCCCGGCATATAGATACGTTCAATACGAGTACCAACCAGACGCTCAATATCATCCAGTGCCCGCTCCTCTTCACGACTAACAAAAGAGATCGCTTTACCTTTTGCTCCGGCACGGCCGGTACGACCGATACGGTGTACATAATCCTCTGCCAGATAGGGAAGATTGAAGTTCACCACTAGCTCCAGACCCTGAATATCCAATCCACGAGCCGCGACTTCAGTAGCCACCAGCACCTGAATTTTACCCGCTTTAAAGTCAGCAATGGCACGACGACGCGCCCCCTGAGTTTTGTCACCGTGACAGATCGCAGCTGAAATATTATCGATCTTCAGATCAACCATCAGGGAATCTGCTTGCGCCTTAGTACTGGTAAACACCAACACCTGAAACCACTGATGTTTATTAATCAGTTCCGCAAACAGATCAGCCTTACGCTTTTCTTCTACCGGGTAAACTACATGTTCCACAGTATCAGCGGTGGCATTCTGTTTTGCTACACGGATAACGTCATGGCGAGCCATCAGTTTCTTAGCAAAAACGTTAACCGTAGGGGTAACAGTTGCGGAGAACATCAAAGTCTGATGTTTTTCGGGAGTCTGTTGTAGCAGAGTACTCACATCGGCGATAAAGCCCATATCCAGCATCCGGTCAGCTTCATCCAATACCACAAACTCAACTTTGGCGAGACTGACATTGCATTGCACTACATGCTCAAGCAAACGTCCCGGTGTTGAAATAACAATATCGACTCCGGCTTTCAGCTTCTTGCGCTGGCCATCCATGTTTACGCCGCCATATAACGCAGTAACGGTTAATGGCATGAACTGAGCATAGCGCTTAATGGTTTCAGCCAGCTGCTCGGCCAATTCACGAGTAGGTGTCAGAATCAGTGCCCGTGGACGACCGGACTCAGTTGGCTTAGGCCGATCAGAGAGCTGCTGCAGGATAGGTATGCTGAATGCCGCCGTTTTACCGGTACCGGTCTGGGCATTCGCTAATATATTTCTCCCCCGTCGGGCAGGCACAATGGCCTGCTCCTGAACCGGCGTCATCTGGCTATAGCCACAGGCATCCAGAGCCTGCTGAATCTCAGGAGCCAGATCTAATGCTGAAAACTTCATGGTAAATCCTCTGTATGCCTTGCTATAGCCAAGGAAGATGTGAATAAGCCCAATCTATTATCTGCAGGCACTCTAAGTCGCAAGAGACTTTATTTTCACAGCTTCCCCAAATTCTCGGGCGCATATGATAAAGGATTTTTGGCTGTTTAGTGAGGATGATTACAGTTCATTCTCAATTTGAAGAAAATTAGCGGCTAACTGTCTCCATAATCCCTTGTAAACCAGGCTTATTAGCGAAGATCTCTGATTCACTCAGGCCAACCATTTCGTAAGGCAGCACCAGCCACTTATCGGTGGTATGCGTATAAAAATCAGGTTCTCTCTCGGTGAGATTGTTTTCCGGCTTAAACCAGGGGACTGCAACCTTCACATCTTCCGGCATATTACGTTTAGCGCGCTGGGACAGCTGTTGAATCACGGCATCGATACTTTTGCCTGAACCAAACACGTCATCAACAATCAATAATTTATCGTTACGGTTCAGGTTTTCGAGCAGGTAGCGCAGCCCATGGGCTTTGATACTTGCTTCACCATCAATCATCTCCTGATAACCTGGTAGCCCCCGATAGGATGTCCTGATCGAGATATGATCCGTCTTTATCCCCAAGTACTGCAGGCACTCCTGCACGTAGATACCAACGGTACTACCGCCACGCCAGATCCCAACGATAAAATCGGGACGGTAACCACTTTCAAAAATCTGCGCACCCAGACGAAAAGAATCGCAAATCAATTCCTGTTCAGTAATAAAATGTTTTTCCACAATACTCACCTTCTCAGACGGGAATAGTCAGGGTAATTTGCCGATCAATCCGCTTTCGGAATCAGATGGCCGATAATATCGAACAGTTCCGGGCGATGCTCTTTAAGCTCTTCAGCAGTCAACCCTTCTAGTGAATGCGGGTATTTCAACCAAGCTTCGGTCTCATGAAGGTAATACTCAGGATCGACCCCGGTTTTATTTCGGGTGGGCTTAAAATAAGGCACAGCAATACGAATATCTTCCGGTGTATTCAAACGACATTTCGATCTGAGTTCTGCGATCACCGCCTGAATTGTCAGCCCGGTATCATAGACGTCATCAACGATAAGCAGACTGTCGGTGGCCTGAATATTTTTGATCAGATAATCCATCCCATGAACCTTGACCTTCTTCGCCCGCTGGTCGATTTCATCGGCGTATGACGAGGTTCGTATAGCGATATGATCACTCTGTATACCGTAGTATGCGAGAAACTCCTGAACGGCAACACCGATAGGTGTACCACCTCGCCAGATAGCAATAATATAAGTGGGTTTGAAACCATCATTGATTATCTGTGCTCCTAATCGAAAGGAGTCTTCCAGCAATGTTTGGGCATCAAGATAGGTTTTGTTAACCATTTAGTTCACTCTGTCAGTCAATCTGTTGCGGTTACAAAAGAGGCTTTCAGACTAGCCGTTCCAACTTAAAGAGCAAGTCGCCGGGCCAGTTTTTTCTGCCGTTCGATCAATGCATTAAGATCAAACCCTTCAATACGGCCATCGATAACCCTCCAACGACCCGCCACCATCACCCGATCCGCCTGATGTGCACCGCATAGCACCAGCGCTGCTAAGGGGTCTCCAGCACCGGCAAAACGCAGTTCATCCAGTTTGAACAACGCAATATCTGCCTGCATGCCCACTTTCAAAGCGCCGAGGTCATCACGCCCCAAACAGCGGGCTGAACCTTCGGTCGCCCAGGACAGAACTTTTTGATGGGTAATTTCCGATGCCGCATAACGCAGTCGCCCTAACAGGAACGCCTGACGCACCTCCTGAATCATATTGGAGCCATCGTTAGAAGCTGAACCATCAACCCCCAAGCCCACCGGACTACCCGCCCTCTCAAGATCCAGAGTCGGACATAGCCCAGAAGCCAGTAGCATATTTGATGTCGGGCAATGACTGATCCCGGTACCCGCCTCACCTAAACGGCGAATTTCATCTTCATCGAAATGAATACCATGGGCCAGCCACACCCGATCACTCAACCAGCCTACTTTCTCAAGGTAATCCAGTGGCCGCAGGCCAAACATCTGGATACAAAAATCTGTTTCGTCATGGGTCTCTGCAAGGTGCGTATGCAGCCGCACATCATATTTTTCCGCCAGGGTTGCACTGGCGGTCATCAGGCTTTCACTCACAGAGAAAGGCGAACAGGGTGCCAGCGCGATCCGGGACATAGCACCTGCATCAGGGTCATGATAGCGCTGAATCAGCCTTTCACTATCATCCAGAATAGTATCTTCATCCTGTACGGTAGACTGAGGCGGCAACCCCCCATCCTCTTCACCCAGACTCATGGAGCCCCGGGTCAGATGTACCCGAACTCCCAGAAGTTCAGCCTGAGCCATCTGAATATCGATCGCATTTTCCAAACCCCGGGGAAACAAGTAGTGATGATCACTGGCGGTTGTGCATCCGGAGAGTAACAGCTCAGCCAAGGCTACCTGAGTAGAGACTTCCATCATCTCCTCACCCAATTTCGCCCATACTGGGTAGAGGCTTTTAAGCCAGGGAAACAGTGGCTTATTCAATGCCTGTGGAAAAGCACGGGTAAGGGTCTGATAAAAGTGATGATGGCTGTTTATCAGTCCAGGCAACATCACATGCTGGCTGGCATCAAACACCTCGTCAACAGGTTCTGCAGGCTGTGCACCACTGGCAAGCACCTCAGTAATCAGCTGATTTTCAATCACTACGCCACCAGCACAGTCACTATCGAGAGTGGCCAATGGCGCCTTAATCCAGATACGTCGGGTACTATTCACTTAATCTCATCCACCAAATATTATTATCTATCACTGCTTCAAACAGTGCCGCACTTCTTTACTGACGTTTCTACTGATCTTTAACACAGGTAACGACAGGAAGCGGTAAACCCTGATCAGGCTATATCTCACATGGGATTTTACAGCTTTATTGAAAACCTAACCAATCGGTCAATTATTTCACAAAACACTAATTGTCTACAATATTCATAATAATTAAACACAATGTTTAGACATTTTTTCTATTACAATTTTATTTCC
>JAGPUU010000326.1 GCA_018067325.1 Amphritea sp. | reverse complement strand
ATCCAGATCGCCATCCAACACCTTATCGCAGTTACTGCTCTGCACACCGGTACGCAGGTCTTTAATCCGCTGGTCATCCAATACATAGGAGCGGATCTGGCTGCCCCAGCCGATATCCGCTTTGTTATCTTCCTGTTCCTGCGCGGCTTCCGAACGCTTCAGCATCTCCAGCTCATAAAGCTTCGCCCGCAGCTGCTTCATACAGGTATCTTTGTTCTGGTGCTGAGAGCGCTGACTCTGACTCTGTACTACAACACCGGAAGGCTCATGGGTGATACGTACGGCTGATTCGGTTCGGTTAACGTGCTGACCACCGGCACCGGATGCGCGATATACATCAACTCGAAGATCCGCCGGGTTAATATCGATCTCAATATTGTCGTCGATCTCTGGGGATACAAACACCGAGGAGAACGAGGTATGACGGCGACCGCCGGAATCAAACGGCGATTTACGTACCAGACGATGAACACCGGTCTCGGTTCGTAACCAACCAAATGCATAAGCACCCTGGAAACTAATAGTAGCAGACTTAATGCCTGCCACATCGCCAGCGGAACATTCCAACAGCTCGGTTTTGAAGCCTTTATCTTCACCCCAGCGCAAATACATACGCAACATCATCTCAGCCCAATCCTGAGCTTCAGTACCACCGGAGCCAGACTGAATGTCCAGGAAGGCATTGTTGCCGTCCGCTTCACCGGAGAACATACGGCGAAATTCCAACTGATTCAGCAGTTCTTCAAGGCAGCCAACTTCAGCACGCACTTCCTCGACGGTATCCTCATCATCCTCTTCAACAGCCATATCCAGCAGATCACGAGCATCGCCAACACCGGCGGTCAGATCGTCGATGGTTTTTACCACGCCTTCCAGCATAGCCCGCTCTTTACCTAAGGCCTGAGCACGCTCAGGTTCGCTCCAGATAGCCGGATCTTCCAGTTCCCGGGTAACCTCTTCCAAACGCTCCTGCTTCTCTGGGTATTCCAGATAGGTACGCAAAACCTCCGTACGTTCGGAGATATCTTTCAGGCTGTTGGTGATCGGATTGATTTCCATCGTGTTCGCTTAACTCTCTGTTTCTAGGTACCAGTAACTAAGATGAATCCGTAAAAATGAACCGGTAAAGGAAAATGGGCGTTTAAAAAAGCAGCACATTTTACCCGATTCACCTGCCTCTGTGTATCAAAAGCACTGAAAAAACTCGACTTTCACCCCCTTTATCAGCAAGAATTGAAGCTAACGAAGGGAACCGCGAGATAACTGACACAAAATGCATACTCTGCTGATCCTATGCTGCTCATCTCTGGCGTTGCTATCCTCGCCCGTTCTCGCCGCCACCGAAAGTGGCAGCTCATACACCGATAGCTTTATCGGCATCACCTGCGTAATCATCTTCCTAATCAGCTATATGTTTGTTCTCGGTGAGGAATTCTTTCACCTGCGCAAATCTAAGCCGGTAATTGTTGCGGCCGGCCTGATCTGGTTATTAGTTGGGCTCGCCTTTACGCTCGATGGAGACACCCAAACCGCCGCCCAGGCATTTCGCCACAATCTACTGGATTATGCCGAGCTGTTCTTCTTCCTGCTGGCGGCGATGTCATTTATCACAACTCTGGAAGAACGCCTGGTATTTGCGGCCTTAAGGGCATGGCTCATAGCCCGTGAACTTACTCTGATTCAGATATACTGGGCTACCGGCCTGATGGCTTTCTTTCTCTCTCCCATCGCCGACAACCTATCTACCGCACTTTTAATGGGCGCCGTAGTGATGGCTGTAGGCCATAATAACGTCAAATTCGTAACCGTAGGTTGTATCAATGTCGTTGTTGCAGCGAATGCTGGCGGAGCCTTCAGTCCCTTTGGCGACATAACAACACTGATGGTCTGGCAAAAAGGGATGATCACTTTTAGTGGTTTCTTTAATCTCTTTATCCCCTCGCTGATCAACTGGTTGGTGCCTGCCTGCATAATGTGTATAGCTATTGAGCGGGTTAAACCTCTGCCGGATAGACGCGGCCAGTCTCGTCATATGAAGCCCGGCGCCCTGCCCATTTTAATTCTCTTTCTTCTGACTATTTTGCTGGCAATCAGCAGCCACGGCTTGCTGCATCTGCCGCCGGTACTGGGCATGATGACAGGGCTTGGTGTCCTCAAGCTGTATGGCTATTACCTGAGTCGGTTTGAAACCGACATTCGCGATACCGGCCATATCCATAATCACCACTCAGAAAACCTGGCAGACATCAGCAAGATGAAAGGTGACCATACCGATGTCATTAGACGCTTCGATATTTTCAAGGTAGTAGAGCGCTCCTCTTGGGATACGCTGATGTTCTTTTACGGTGTGGTCATGGCTGTAGGGGGGCTATCAACTTTGGGATACCTGACACTACTGTCTGATCTGGTTTACAACAACCTGGGACCAACCCTGTCGAACAGCCTCATCGGTTTACTGTCAGCACTGGTGGATAATATTCCTGTGATGTTCGCCGTCCTAACAATGCAGCCCGATATGCCAATGAACCAGTGGCTATTAGTCACGCTGACGGCGGGGGTTGGCGGGTCATTACTATCTATCGGATCTGCGGCGGGAATCGCACTGATGGGACAGGCACAGGGAGTTTATACTTTTTACAGCCACCTGAAATGGAGCTGGGCGATCGGGCTGGGGTACATTCTCAGTATCGCAGCCCATCTATGGATCAACGGTAGTTGATCCAGTTATAAATATTAAAGGCCAAAGGACGTCAAAACCTGCGGCACCCAACGTTCAACCCGTTCTGCAGTCAGATCGCTTTGACTGTCTTCATCCAGCGCCAGACCAACAAAATGACTTTGATCTTCGATGAGAGCTTTCGAGGCATCGAAACGATAACCCTCTACAGGCCAATAGCCGGTCATAACAGCACCCCGACTAACCAGCTTATCATGCAGGGCTCCCATGGCATCCAGGAACCATTCTCCATAGCCTACCTGATCGCCCAGCCCAAACAGGGCACAATTAACACCGCTAAAATCGATTTCATCCAACTCAGCCCAAACATCTGACCAGTCTTCCTGCAGCTCACCATAATCCCAGGTTGGCATACCCAAAATCAGATAGTTGTAATCTGAAATCGCTTCCAACCCATCGTTTGCGAGTTCCCGTAACTCAACCCGCTCCATACCAATCCGGGTAGCTATCAACTCAGCGCAGCTCTCGGTATTACCGGTAGTCGAACCGTAAAAAAGACCTATTTCCTTACTCATCAAAACTCACTTAGTGGTTGAACCAGAAAAACAAAATTATGTTTTAGGGGCAAATACATCAAAAGAATCATTTGCCAACTGCTCAACAGATTCACAAGCACTGTTCAACGCTTTCATATTATTGTCATTCGCCTCTTTAAGAGACTCTTCCAACTGTTTAGCGTAATCCCGCTGAAGCTTTATCAGCTCGTCAGGAGAGCTACACTCTTGCATCTGGCGGGTTTGCGCTACGGTCGCATCAATGCAGGCTTTGGTACAGGCCATCTGTTGGCGTGTCAGCTCTTCCAGCATCTTCGTTTGAATATTCACCAGCTCTTTAAATGGCCCCATAGACTGGTTTAGGGCTTTAGACATATCTTGAAACATATATGCACCTTACTTCCCAATACAGATAACAGAATACCCGATGATTTGGGAAGGTTCGAACAAGTCTCATGCGCCTCTGGCTTTAAAGAGAAGTTGGAGATCGAGGCAACAATTACAGACATACTAGCTGTACGTCGAAAATTGTTAACACTGATATCCGACTTCTCTAAAAGCCCCGAAGGGCGGGCACTATAGCGGCCATTTGCTTTGCCAGACCGCTTGAAAAGGTCCAGACATTTCGCTGCGCTGTCTTGCGCGCATCTGACCGTTCTATTGCCCGCAGAGAAGACATTGGACTTATTCGCACCTTCCTTTATTTGATCTGTCTTGGGGATAGTTTACGATGAATCGCTATTAGGCCACAAACCCGGAGAGCCCAAAATGCGACTTTTACATACAATGCTCAGAGTGACAGACCTTCAGAAGTCGATATCTTTCTATACTGACATTCTGGAAATGAAGCTATTACGCCGTAAAGAGTTCCCCGATGGGAAGTTCACCCTGGCTTTTCTTGGCTACGGTCCTGAGTCAGAAACAACCGTACTGGAACTCACTCATAACTGGGGAACAAGCGACTATGATATGGGCAACGCCTACGGTCATATCGCCATAGAAGTTGAAGATGTCTACGCAGCCTGTGAAAAAATCAAGTCACATGGAGGCCTGGTTGTTCGTGAACCCGGCCCGATGATGCATGGCTCAACCATTCTGGCATTTGTCCGCGATCCGGACGGCTATATGATCGAGCTTTTGGGAAATTAAGCAAAACCCTGTATTTTTAAAGTTGATCCTGTAGAATACGCCCAACATTAGATCTTGCTAATTAAGCAATTAAGTGATCTGCGCCAAGAGTCCCGGTCAAAAACTTCTGTTTTGTCCCTATCAAGACAGTAAAGCGGGCCGCTATAATAGGCGCCAAATTTTTATTTTAAATTATACGGGCGCATCTCGATGGGTAAGAAACTACTACTGGCCGCCACCGGTCTGCTACTGACTCTCAACACAGCCTCTGCATTTTCAGCTAGTCTGGCAAAAGGTATCAAAGCCTTTGAAGCACAGGATTACAGCACAGCGATGTCTGAACTGGAGCCGCTGATTGGTGAAAACAATTTAGATGCCATGAATATGGTTGGTCAAATGCACGAATTCGGCTGGGGCGTTGACGCTGATATCGAGAAAGCCTTAAACCTATACAACCGATGTGGCGATCAGGGCCATCTGGGGTGTGTAAACAGCCGTCGTACGTATAAAGACAAAGCGTATAAAGTCGAGCTGAAAACAGTTGAGCCCGCTGCAGAATCCGGGGACGCTGTCTCGCAAAACCGTTTAGGCGAGATGTATGAATTTGGTTATGGCGTCAGCCGCGATACCTCTGCTGCACTAAACTGGTATTTGATGGCTGCCGATCAGGGACTGGTACTGGCGCAACACAACCTGGGGCGGGCTTATAACTTTGGTTCCGGTGTCCCACAGGACTTTGCTCGAGCTGAGAAATGGTACCGTAAAGCAGCTGAGCAGGGACATATGGATGCGATGTTCTTTCTGGGGGCTATGTACTCCAACAGTCACGGATCCGATGCCGGCCAACAGACAAATATCACCGCATATGCATGGCTGCAAAACGCACTGGAGCTGGGTAACCCAACCGCCAGGGCTATTCAGTCAAGAATTGTCATGAAACTGTCTGATGCAGAGCTGGAACAAGCAAAGCTATTGGCAGCAGACTACCAGAGCAAATATGTAACGCCATTCAAGTAAACGGCGTTTAAGATCCGAAAACCGGGCGATACGAGACGGTGTAAAGACGTCATGAGCGCAGGCTAGAGAAGGCAAAAATTCACGAAAAAGCGCAGTTTACTGGTGTAAATGAGCATTTTGAGTGGATTTTTAACGCGCTATAGCCAAGTGCAATAGTTTTTACGCTGCCTCTATATGTCCGGCTTTTTAATACCTGCGTCTAACTCCATTTCTCATCGAAGAGTGCTATAGTGGCGAACTTTTAACCAGCTGTCTGCCTGATACCTCCATGAATCAAATTGAAACCCTGCCCCTCACTGCACGATTTAACCGTCTGCGTAACCTGTCACTGGCACTGCTGCTATTGGTCACTGGGTCTCTCTACCTGATCCAGGAACATGATAGCCACCAAGCGTTGCTACTGATCCTTGGCGCAGCCCTCGGACTTTCCCTGTTTCATGCATCCTTTGGTTTTACCTCTGCTTGGCGCAACCTGATAGTCAATCGTCGTGGACGAGGCATACGGGCTCAGATGCTGATGCTGGCCGTCGCCGTTTGCCTTTTTTTTCCAGCACTTTCCAGCGGCACCCTGCTGGGCAATGAGGTTGCGGGTTACACTCGCCCATTAGGCTGGTCTGTAGTATTCGGAGCCTTTATCTTCGGCATCGGCATGCAGCTAGGTAATGGTTGTGCTTCAGGCAACCTCTATCATGTGGGTGGCGGACAGATAAGAGCTATTCCCAGCATGATCGGCTTTATGATCGGTGGTTTGTGGGCCAGTGCTGACTACGAATGGTGGACCACTCTGCCCCAGTTTGCACCGGTGGCAATGATTGAATCACTGGGTACAGGATTGGCAATTGCGGTTAATTTAGCGATTTTTGCAGCCATTGCAGGCGCATCTATCTGGCTGGAAAAACGCTACCACGGTACGATTGAACAGGATCTACGCCAGCAACGCTTTAACCTGAAAAACCTACTTCAGGGCCCCTGGCCATTCATCTGGGGTGGCGTAGTATTGGCGCTACTCAACTTTATCGTACTGGCTGAAACAGGCCGCCCCTGGTCTGTTGCAGTTGCTTACCCCCTTTGGGGCGCTAAAGCCTATCTATGGTTGGAAGAGACCTTCACGCTGGGGTTAGATTTAGAATTAGATTTCTGGGCATACTGGCTTCAGCCCGGCCGGGAAGAAGCGCTTATGGAACCGCTGCTAAGCGATACCGTATCAGTGATGAATATGGGTATTATTCTGGGCGCTTTCCTGGCCGCTACATTGGCCGGACGGTTTAGCTGGCAATGGCAAATACCGGCTATTCAGTGGTTCGCTGCGGCACTGGGCGGAGTGATGCTCGGCTACGGCGCAACTATCTCTTTTGGCTGTAACATCGGCGCCTATTTTGGTGGTATAGTCTCCGGCAGTTTGCATGGCTGGCTATGGTTGATGGCAGCCTTTGCCGGAAGCCTCCTGGGAACTAGACTTCGCCCCCTGTTCAGCCTGCCGAATTAACAAAGCTGAACCGATACGTTAAACCGATGCGTCTGGACAAAGCCAGATGCTAAATCTGAAGCCAGAGACAGAAACAAACAAGATGAATAGAGCTTTTCCGGAATTTGAAGGTGAACTGCAACAGCCTAGCCTGCTGCGCCGTTTTGCAGCAATGATCTACGACGCATTTCTGGTTGCTGCCATCTGGATGTGCACCGGTTTTGCCGCCGTCGGCCTGAACAACGGAAATGTTGTTGATGGCCCGCTGTTTCAATCCGTTCTATTCCTACTGACCTTCGCTTTCTTCGCCTACTTCTGGGTACGCTTGGGACAAACTCTAGGGATGCAAGCCTGGAAACTCAGAGTACAAACCATAGACGGCAAACATATCAGCCTGCGTCAGGCACTTATCCGCTTTATGACCGCAATCCTATCATTCGCCTGCTTCGGCCTGGGCTTCTTCTGGATGCTCTTCTCAGCTAACAAAGCCACCTGGCACGACAGCTTTTCTGAGACGCAGATAGTTCTGATTGAAAAGAAAAAGTAGCTCGTAGCTCGTAGCTCGTAGCTCGTAGCTCACAAATTATTGGCTTTCATCAATCCTATGCAATAACTTTCTTACAAAGCACTTAACTCAAAAAGCCTTCCATACCTAATATAGAAGGCTTTTATCGAGCTACGAGCTAGTCACGCTCTTTGTGACGTTCGAGCTACGAACAACGATTCTTATAGCTCTTTGTGACGTTCGAGCCACGAACAACGACTCTTATATCTTTTTGCGAGCTATCCCGCCCGTTTAATAAGCCATCCGCCTAAGAGCATGCAGATCAGAATGGGGACTAGTGCCGACCAGACCGGGGCTATTTGATAGAGCGAACTCAGCGGAGCAAGAATATCCTGGCTGATTTTAAACACCATACCCACCACTACTCCGGTAATAATCCGCTGCCCCGTAGACACACTGCGCAATGAACCGAAGATAAAAGAAACGGCCACTAATACCAGCCCGATAATGGCCAGGGGCTGAAACACTTTGCGCCAGAAGCTTTGCATAAAGCGATCATTATCTAGCTCCTGATCTGCCAGATACTGACTGTAATTAAACAGTTCACTGGTCGACATCTCTTTCGGCTTGACCATCAGAACTTTCAAGCGCTGCGGGTTCAGTTCTATCTCCCAGATCTGAGTACCGTATACCGTCGTCTGGGTACGATCTTCCAGAAAACGGGTTTCCGTCACATTTTCTAATTCCCAGGCACCGTTCTGATAGCGCCCACTCTCAGCGTAACTGCTATAGGAGAGGCTACTATCCGGCGCCAAACCAAAGCGGGTAATCCCCCGGGTCTCACCCTTAGGCGTCACAACGTTGATATGAATATACTCACCGCTCTCACGATGCCAAACGCCGGTACGGGCCGAGACGGTTCCCCGGTTAAGGTGTTCCGCCCGAATACTCTCAGAAAGCGCACCCGCATATGGCGCAATATATTCACCGATAACCAACGCCAGTAACGAAAGCACGATGACCGGTTTTAGAACCATCCGTACCAGTTGCCATACAGAGATACCTGCGGCCCGCATAACAGTCAACTCACTGCCACTGGCTAATCCACCCAAACCAATCAGACAACCCACCAGGCAACCCAAGGGCAGAAACTCATAGAAAGCAGCGGGCATATTCAGGGCTGAATACCCCAGCATCACCAAGGTGGTATAGCGTTCATTGAGTTCGGGTAACTCTTCGATCACCCGAAACATAAAGTCCAGGCCGACAACGATCACCATCACCACCAGAATGCTGAGCAGAACCTGCTTACCGATATATCGATCCAGTTTAAGCAGCATGTTCAGGCCTCCGTCGACGCAGCAAGCGTGTCAAACGCCCCTGAAAAAACAGCATGCTCATGGCAATGCCGAAGAACATCAAATGCACCAACCAGAGCAACACCACATGGCCACCATCTTTCTCAAGATAGTTACGCACGTTGGTCAATAACAACAGATAGACCATATACAATAAAATCGAAGGTATCAGCTTGGCATAACGTCCCTGACGAGGATTCGTTTTACTCAGAGGCACCGCCAGCAGCGCGACAATCAGGGTCAATACGGGCAGTGACAGACGCCAATGAAGCTGGGCACGCTCGGCATTATCGCCATCCACTAAGGCTTCCGTTGGGATAGAATATAGTTCGTTAACCGGCTGTACTTTCTCTTGCTCGGGTAACCGGATGCCATATTCCTGAAACTGGATCTGGCGATAATCAGCCTCACCAGGATTACCTTCATAACGATAACCGTTATCCAACACAAGGTAACGGACCCCGGTTTCTGGATTGGTATAACTACGCCCCTTTTCAGCCACGACCATGACCGCTTGTTCCCGATCACCTTTCATCATTTTTTCGGTGATAAAAACACCCTTCATCGTACCGCTGTTACTATCTAAGTGTTCAATGTAAGTCACCCGATCACCCCGGGACATCGCCTGAAATCGCCCTTCAGTGATCAGATCAAACTCACCGACATTACGCTGTTTCTGCAACATGATTTCAGTTTGATTTGCGCCATAAGGGGATAAAAACAGGCTCATTGACGCCACCAGCAAGGCGGTAATGAGAGCCGGCCCAAGGGTATACATGGTCAGGCGCTTCTGGCTCATGCCGGTCGCCTGAAGCACCACCATCTCACTCTCAAGATATAAACGCCCATAGGCCAACAGAATACCCAGAAACAAGCCCAGTGGAAGAATCAATTCAAGGAAGCCTGGAAGACGAAACAGCAGATAGTAGAACACCGCTTTCATCGGAATTTCACCGGCAGCTGCGATACTCAGATAACTAATAAAACGACCACTCATAATAATCAGCAACAGTACTGTCGTAACTGCAATCATGCTGATCAGAACTTCTTTGGCCAGGTAGCGAAAGATAATCAAACTGCCGTATCCTGTGTAATTAACGGTAAAGAATTCTCTCTGATACCGAAAACGGGGTTTTGTTTCTGTGACATTAGGATAAAATCCGGGAATACATTTAAAACCGACTCAACACTCTAGGCTGAATCGGTGCGTTATTATCTTATAAACCAGGCACGATGTCTCGTGTGGAGAAAGCATGGAATTTGAAATAGTTACCGGTTCGGTTGAATCTCTGGAAACTGACTGTTTAATCGTTGGCGTTGCACCTGATGGTGAGCTGGCTCCTTCTGCAGATCTGATCGATAAAGCATCTGCTGGTTATCTGAAAGATGTTGTAGGTGACCATCAAGGTAAAGCTGGACAAGCTTTACTGCTGCACAAAGTTCCAGGCATCAGTGCCGCTCGTGTTCTGCTGGTAGGTATCGGCAAAGCCGATGAACGCAGCGATCGCAATCAACTGAAAATCATCAAGAACATCATGTCTAACCTGAAATCGATCCGCTGCGAATCAGCCGTGATCGCACTGGACGGACTGGAAAGCGCTGATAAGGATCTCTATCGTCAACTGCGTCACAATACTGAATGGGCCAGCGCAGAGCTGTATGAATACGACGCGACTAAGAGCAAGAAAGCCGAGCCGCTTAGCTTGGAAAGCATCGGTTTTCTCCTCAGTAAAGATGACGCAGAACTGGGCGAGTTTTCTATCAGCGACGGTTCAGCTATCGCGAACGGAGTCGATACTGCCCGTGAACTGGGTAACCTGCCGGGTAATGTCTGCACTCCATCTTATCTTGCAGAACAAGCTCTGGCACTGGCTGAAGCCTGTGAAGAACTCACAACCACTATTCTTGACGAAGACGAGATGGAACAGCTGGGCATGCATTCACTGCTGTCCGTTGGTAAAGGCAGCTCTGAGCCTTCCAAACTGATCGTCATGGAATACAAAGGTGGCGAGCCAGACCAACCGCCCCATGTATTGGTTGGCAAAGGGATCACCTTTGATACCGGCGGCATCAGCCTGAAGCCAGGCGGCAAGATGGATGAGATGAAGTTTGATATGTGCGGTGCTGCTAGCGTAATCGGCACTATGGAAGCACTGACACAACTAGATCTCGAAATGAACGTTGTCGCTATTGTCGCCTCTGCTGAAAACATGCCTGCGGGCAACGCTACCAAGCCGGGTGATATTGTCACCACCATGTCTGGCCAGACGGTTGAAATTCTCAACACCGATGCCGAGGGCCGCTTGGTTCTTTGTGACGCACTCACCTATGCCGAGCGCTTTGAACCTGCAACCGTCGTTGACGTTGCCACCCTTACCGGTGCCTGCATCGTCGCGCTGGGACATCAGGCGACTGGTCTGCTTTCGAATGACGACCTGCTGGCCGATGACCTGCTAGCCGCCGGTGAATTCTCTGGTGACAAAGCCTGGCGTCTGCCGCTTTGGGATGAGTACCAGGAACAGCTGGACAGTAACTTTGCCGACATCGCGAATATCGGCGGCCCTGCAGGCGGTACCATCACTGCAGCTTGCTTCCTGTCACGCTTTACTAAGAAATTCCGTTGGGCACACCTGGATATCGCCGGCGTTGCCTGGAACAGTGCCGGTAAAGCAAAAGGCGCAACCGGACGTTGCGTTCCACTGCTGTGTCAGCATTTGCTAGCACAGGTTGATGACCTGGCAGACGACGAGCAAATCTAAATAAAACAGGGCCACTGAGTCAGGTAGATGAATGTGTCAGAGCAAGGTATATCTTTTCGAAAAATCGCAACCTACATGCAGTAAGTGAGCATTTTGAGAAAACATATAACGCCGCACTGGCGCATTCAGACCCTGATCGGAATTAAACAATATGAGCCAAGCTGATTTCTATGTTCTTCCTGATGCCGAACCGGAAAGCCGTACCGCTTTCCTCTGTCGACTGGCGGATAAAGTATTAGGCCACGGCCTGAACGTCTATATTCACGTCACCAGCGAGCACGAAGCAGAACGTCTGGACCAGCTACTCTGGGATTACCGGGCCGATGCTTTTATTCCCCACGGTCTGCTCAACAGCAAACCTGAT
>JAGPUU010000323.1 GCA_018067325.1 Amphritea sp. | reverse complement strand
TTGTCGCCCTTCAAATTGAAGGCGATAGAGCCGTTTACCAGATTCATGGCGAAGTTACCGTTGAAGCTTGTGTCATCCAGCTTCAGGCTCATCTTGTTCAGCCCCAGAGTGTTAGGTGCGCCTCCCAGTTGGGCGTCGAAGCTAATCGCTTTGAGAACGTCAGGGTCGGTGGTTTCAATTGCCGGCTGGCCGAGTGCAGACAGTAGCTCCTGGAGGCTGAACTGGCTGACTTTCAGATTACCGGTAATCACCGGCTTGCTGAAACTTTTAACGCTAACATCACCGCTAGCAACAAGGTTGGCTGCCGTGAGGCTCATCCCTTTCAGGCTGGCTGTTTCAGTGCTTAGATCGCTTTCAATATCGGTGTTCAGTTTTACATTGACGGTTTTTCCGTTGAACGGCACGCCGGTTAGGCCCAGGGTGCTTTCCAGTCCTTTGATCTGGTATTGCTGATTTTCCAGGTCGAGGAAGAACTCTGCGGAAAGGACTGCATCAACGGTCAGTTGAAGCAGATCAGTCTGATACTGTTCTGCCTGGAAGCTAAGTTCCGCCGGGAAGAGCTTACCGGTGGTGACTTTACCGGAGGTCATGGTGAAGTTTTTCAACAGGACTTTGCTGCCCAGACCCGCATCGCTGTAACTGATATTACCGTTAGTGATGGCGATACTTTCAATGTCCAGCGCGAGAGCCGCGCCACCGCTTGCTTCAGCGGTGCTGGGTGTATCATGTTTAACCGTACCAGAAGCTTCCTGACCGGCACCGGAGACTGCCCAGTTTGTACTGCCGTCCTGGTTCTTTTCTAAATTCAGGGTCAGGCCATCTAAAAGAACGCTGCTCATCTTTACGTTGCCGGACAGTAGGGCTGGCAGTTCTACCGATACCTGTGCCTGGTTCAGCTCAGCCAGCGGTGGTTTGCCTGGATAGTTAACTTTAATCTGGTTAATTTCGATGCCGAGCCAAGGGAACACAGACCAGCCCAGATCACCATTGATCTCCAGCTGTACGCCGCCTTTCTCAAGTGCCAGTTTTTTGATTTCTGGCTTATATTCGTTCGGGTCGAAGAACATCCCCAGCAGGACTCCGCCTGCAACAACTACGATCAGTAGCAGGGCGATCAGACCACCAAAAATCTTTAACAGCGTTTTCATGAATTCTCCTTGGGCCATCTGTCTATCCAGAGCATTAGCCGGTAAAACACATCTGTCGGTAAAACAGCTTTAGTAAAAAATAGTATTAACAACATAGTAGCAGAACGATTTTACAGACCAAAGATTAACCGTAAATGAAATCAGTAAGTTGGGAAGAGTTTCAGAGCATGCCTTAGGACGGTATTGGATGTATAATGCCTGCTTTGTTTGACTAATATAACCATCGCGGAGAAGAGCATGGCTGAACGGAAAGCCACCGTCACCCGTAATACCCTGGAAACCAAGATCACCGTATCTGTGAATTTGGATGGCAGCGGTAAGTTGAATGCTGATACCGGTGTTCCTTTTCTTGAGCACATGCTGGATCAAATCGCCCGTCATGGTCTGATTGATCTGGATATCGTTGCCAAAGGTGATAATCACATCGATGATCACCACACAGTAGAAGATATCGGTATTACCCTGGGCCAGGCGTTTGCTCAGGCAGTTGGTGATAAGAAAGGTATTCTTCGGTACGGACACGCTTATTGCCCGTTGGATGAAGCTTTGTCCCGGGTAGTGATCGACTTTTCGGGCCGTCCGGGTCTTGATATGAACGTAGAGTTCACTCGTGGCAGTATCGGTCGTTTTGATACCCAGTTGTTCTGGGAGTTTTTCCAGGGATTTGTAAATCACGCTGGCGTGACGCTGCATATCGACAACCTGAAAGGCTTTAATGCTCACCACCAGGCTGAGACTATCTTTAAAGCCTTTGGTCGTGCGGTACGTGGTGCCCTGACGATTGATCAGCGGGCTGCTGATCAGATGCCTTCGACTAAGGGATCGCTGTAAATGAGCAGTGTTGCAGTCATCGATTACGGTATGGGTAATTTGCACTCGGTTGCCAAGGCGCTGGAGCATGTTATGCCCGGCGTTGAGGTGTTGGTAACCAATGATCCTGAAAAAGTCCGTAATGCTGACCGGGTATTGCTGCCCGGCGTCGGCGCTATTCGAGATTGTATGGCGGAGATTCGTCGTCTGGGTGTCGATAAAGAGGTCGCTGAAGCGATCGCTTCCGGCAAACCGTTTCTGGGGATCTGTGTCGGTTATCAGGCATTAATGCAGCTTTCTGAAGAGAACGGTGGCGTTGATTGCTTAGGCCATTTTGATGGTACGGTGCGTCACTTTGGCGACGCGCTGAAAGAAACCGATGGCGAACGCCTGAAAGTCCCTCACATGGGCTGGAATGAAGTGCACCAAACCTTCGATCACCCTCTATGGGAAGGCATTGAAGACGGTAGCCGTTTCTACTTTGTGCACAGTTATTATGTGGATGCTGTGGATAAGCCGCTGGTGGCTGGTAACTGTCACTACGGTGTTGATTTCGATGTCGCTATCGCCCGGGATAATGTCTTTGCAACTCAGTTCCATCCAGAAAAAAGTCATACTGTTGGATTACAGTTGCTGAAGAATTTCCTTAACTGGGACGGCAAGGTCTGATCTGCCGACTCAATTCAGCTCAACCTAAGTTATAATATTCATATCAGTTTTATAGGTAATACCATGGCTCTGGCAAAACGCATTATCCCCTGTCTGGATGTAGAAAACGGCCGCGTTGTTAAAGGGGTTCAGTTCCTCGATATTCGTGATGCCGGGGACCCGGTAGAAGTGGCTAAACGTTACGATGAACAGGGTGCTGATGAGATTACCTTCCTTGATATCACCGCGACCCATGAGGGCCGGGATACTATGGTGCATACCGTTGAACGGATGGCATCACAGGTGTTTATCCCGCTGACCGTCGGTGGTGGCATCCGAACTGTTGATGATATTCGTACTATGTTGAATGCCGGCGCGGATAAAGTTTCTATCAACAGTGCGGCGGTATTTAATCCAGATTTTGTCCGTGAAGCGGCAGAGAAGTTTGGCTCGCAGTGTATCGTGGTCGCAATCGATGCCAAGAAAGTCTCCGCGCCGGGTGAAGCTGATAAGTGGGAGATCTTTACCCACGGTGGTCGTAAGCCAACGGGTATCGATGCCGTTGAGTGGGCTAAGAAGATGGTTGAACTGGGCGCTGGTGAAATTTTGCTGACCTCAATGGATCAGGATGGTGTCAAAAACGGCTATGATCTGGGGGTTACCCGGGCGATTAGTGACGCGGTCAATGTGCCGATTATCGCATCCGGTGGTGTGGGTAATCTGGACCATCTGGTTGAGGGGTGTATCGAAGGTAAGGCGGATGCCGTACTGGCCGCATCGATCTTCCACTTCAACGAATACACAATCCCTGAAGCTAAACAGTATATGAAAGAACGGGGCATCGAGGTTCGTCTCTGAGCGCCTCCCGCTGATCGTCTTTAACGCATAAAAAAGCTCCTACTCCTAAATAGATAGGAGCTTTTTTTTTGGTCGTTCAACTCTTTGAGAATTAACTCTCGGCGGTCGTTTGCTCTGGTGCAATCTCTAAATTGTTTTCTAGCCCCTCTGTAGGAATCCCTGGCCAGAGTCTCTGAGTCTCTTTCACTCCCATACTGCGTGCGCGCCCCTGAGTCTTGGCGGTGTACATGCGGTGATCGGCCAGTTCGATCAGGGCTTTCCAGTCCTTGGCAGCATCCGCCTGAATTTCAGCGACACCGATGCTGGCGGTTACCGGGGTACTATCAGGACGAAGGCCCAGTCCGGCGTTCATGATTCTGGCAATAACATCGTTGGCTTCGTCGGGCGTGGCTGTGGGAAGAATAACGATGAACTCTTCGCCACCCCAGCGGACCACGCTGTCTCCCTTTCGCACGGTGGCGCAGAGCTGCTGTGCTGCTAATTTCAGAACAACGTCCCCGGCATCGTGACCATAGAGGTCGTTGACGGTTTTGAAGTGGTCCAGATCGAGATAGAGAATGGAGAGATGAGTTTCACTCATAGTTGTCAGGCGATACTGCAAATCAAGCATCTCTATCCCGGCTCTGCGCGTTAGCAGGCCGGTGAGCACATCATAGCTGGCGCGATTCACCTGCGAGAGCATATAGCGCAACTGATTCAGAGAGGCGAACATCGCAACCCCCAGAATCAGCGTGAAGAGCCAGATAGTGGAGACGGCCTGGGGGATTTCACTGTTGGTCTGGGGTAGCGAGGCTAACACAACCACGACCAGCATCGGTGCAGCGAAAGAGAGAAGCTCTTTCAGTGTTAGTGGAAACAGCGTTAACCCGGCGATCATGACAAAGGGTAAAAGTGCGTACAGCTCTGCGACTACCTGTTCTGTTCCGGTTAGCTCGTAGGCTTGCAGCCAGTGGTCGGAAACCAGATAAAATAGCGGCGTGACTGACAGCATTCCTGCTAAGAGAAACCGGGCGCGCTTCAGGTTAGGTTCTTTGCGCGCCTGCCAGGCAAGCAGTACAAATGCAGTAGCAGACACAATGCGGATCAATAACAGTTCGCCCCACAGTTCCCCTGGCAAGAACAGCAGATCAATTAGTGACCAGGTGGGCACTAAGACCGCAAAAATTGCACAGAAGAAAAAGATCCTACTTTGCAGAATAGATGCCCGGTGGCGGGAGATAGGCATGCTGTGTTGCTTGTTGGTGAGTAGCTCATAGAGCTGGTCAAGTGTATAGATACCTAACGATTCACTTAGTGATATATACATAGCGGTTACGTACTTCATCCATTAACTTCCGATATTGATCATCGTCCAGGCTGCTCAATATAGGCTTGTTACGGCAGGAATCACGGCTTCTTTGCAGAAACGGTCTCTCAACTTGATATAGGTCAAAAATTCACCAAAGGGTGCTCATAGTGGGTAGCAAAGACGGGTGAATTGATAAGCGGATAGCTGGATAGCTAATCTGTGAGTCGGAGCTTAAATATGAGAACTACCTAATAAACTAATTTCTGTCTTTAGGTAGTTTAAACTGCAGTAGTTGATGCGCTTCGCGTTTGGCCTGCTGTTCTAATTTTTCTCTGAGTGCGTTTATGCGCAGTGGCTCTGAATAGAGATAGCCCTGGCCAAATCCACAGCCCAGATTGGTCAGTTCCTGTTGCTGATATGTTTCTTCTATCCCTTCTGAGACCGTTAGCAGGTTCATGGTTTTCGCCAGTGCCAGAATAGTCTCTATGACCGGTTTGGAGTTGTTCAGATCGCGGATAAAGCTACGATCAATCTTTACGCCGTCGATTGGTAATCTGGCTAGGTAGCTCAGAGAGGAGTAGCCGGTGCCAAAGTCATCAATCCAGATGCTGTATCCGGCCTCTTTCCATTGATTAAGCAGCGGCAGAGTATTGTCGATATCTTTCATCAGGCTGGTTTCGGTTATCTCCAGACAGATTCGCTGATTGGGAGCCTCTACTTTCTGCAGCGCTTCATCCACCAGCCGGGTTAATTCAGGTTTGTTTAGAATTGCGGAGGAGATATTGATCGACAGTTTAGAGGTGTCACCCAGGCTCGGTAGGGTTTTGAGCTCTGCCGCTACGGTCTCAATTATCCAAACAGTCAATGCGCCAATTTGATCAGATTCTTCAATAATTGGAATAAAGGTTTCCGGGCCTAAGCGGCCTCGTTTGGGATGGTGCCAGCGTATCAGCGCTTCGGCGCCGATGATCTTTTTGCTCTTTAGACTGACGATGGGCTGATATTCAATATGCAGTTGGTTCTCTGCGATAGCACTGCTGATTCCCTGTTGGATAACGACTCGCTCTTCTACCTGGCGGTGCATCGCGGGGAGAAAGTAGCTGGCTCTGTTACGCCCTGATTTCTTAGACTCATACATGGCGATATCAGCATGTTTAAGCATCCGTTCAGCGCTATTAGCATCATCAGGATAGAGGGTGATACCGATACTGCAGGTCAGTGAGAAATACTTGTCATCGATACTGAAAGGTTGTCGCATCGCTTCGATAATTAGTTGGCTGAGCTGCTCCACTTCTTCTACTCGCTGGATCTCTGGCAGCATGATGGCGAACTCATCGCCCCCGGGACGGGAAAGCAGCAGATCTTCAGGAAAGGGAAGTTCCCGATGACTGATCTGTTGATTGACCAACTTTAGCAGCCTCTGGGTAACATCCTTAAGAATCTGATCGCCCTGTTCATGGCCTGAAGAATCGTTTACCTGCTTGAAGTGATCCAGATCGATATAGAGCAGGGCAATCCTGCTTTCATGTTTGCGCGCCCAGAGAATTAACTTTCGTAGTTCCTGAAACAGCCCGCTGCGATTTGGCAGGCCGGTTAATGGGTCCCGATAGGCCATCAGCTCCATCTGATGATGGCTATCGCTGAGGTGCTCCTGCATATCCTGCAACGCTTTGCCCAGCTCACTAAATTCATCATTAGAATCCAGTTCAATGCTGACAGGGTTGCCTTCGAAGCTGTAACTGCGGGTTTTAGCGGTTAATTGATGCAGTGGTTTGAGTAATCTTTTAGTCAGGAAACGGGAGAGGAGCAGGGTTGGCAGCAGCAGAATAACAAAAGCAGTGGCTAACAGTCCGACAGCGCTAAAAGGTCCGTCGATTGGCGTCTTGAGCTCAAAAAGGGATAGATCATAAACAACGCTTATCACGTACAGCGTAATCGATAACATTATCGCAGTCAGTCCTGCAGATAATAGTGTGACCATAAGGCCAATGCGGAGCGGTAGTGAGCGGGCCATCAGTTCGTCCCTGGTGTCACAGAAGGACAAGGGTGATAGGCAAACTTCACTGATGACATAGAACTATTCACTCGCTCTTGCATTTATTATTAGAGGTTAATAATAACAGTGATCAGGAAAGTTGCAGTACTTTACTGACAAGTTTCTTTATACAC
>JAGPUU010000296.1 GCA_018067325.1 Amphritea sp. | reverse complement strand
TAAAAACTTAAATCCATAAAAAACGGTAATCACAAGGGTATAAATAGCGAGAATATAGACATTGTTTGGGTTCCCAGAAAGCTTCGGAGTCTTGATCTGAGAGACATTTAAGGCGGCAAGCCCAAGCCCGCTGAGAGATAGAATGACTGTAAACACTGGTACACTGAATACGCTTTCAAAGGCAAATATAAGCACTAGAATCAAACTATTATTGTCCAGTGCAAGGCCTGTATATTTCGAGCCGCCAGAAAGTCCATAAGTGCTAAAATAACTCAGACGGATGGCTGCAGCTGCGAGCATTATGAATGCGGCGATAAGGAATGCTGGTTCAAACTTCCCATAGCTCATGACAAGAATAGCGGGCGCCACGCCATAGCTGACAATGTCTATCAATACGTCAAGCTGGCCTCCAAATGCACTGTCTTTTCCTGTTCTGCCTTTCATTCTGCGTGCAATGAGTCCATCGGCCCAGTCAAAGCCAACAGCCCATACCATACCGATCATTGCCGCGTGAAAAACGCCCAAAATACTAAAGTAAATGGCTAATAGCGTGCAGGCTAAGCCTGCCAGAGAACATAAGTTGGGCAGATCTTTTACGTAAGACAGTATCGTCGGTTGAGATGGTTCAGTAATCGTCGTCATAGTTACCCTAAAGGTGAAGCCAGAATAGATCTCGCCAGCCGATGTGGTTATGAACGCCACATAGGGTGCTTGTTGCTATGCACTCCCGGTGCAAACAATTACAGACGTTAAAAACGGCTATCGCCAGATCTAAATGTAAACTCGATTGAGCGTTCGAGATGAGTAGCTAAAAACAGGAGGTTACGGGAGTAACTGAATGTCGCTGTTTGGAACAGCTTACGCAAAGCCAAAGGAGGGCTAAGAAATAAGATCGCAAGACGTTGATACTCTCAGACTTGCAGAAGTTGAATTGTAACACAGACAGCGTCAACTTACTTTGAATCTTCGATAATCAGGTTACTTTGTGCCCAATATATTGACGTGAAGGGAATGGCTGACAAAATTGTCGCCATAGGAGATTAAAAAATGCGACTCTCTAAAGCCTGCAGTGGCAGTTCTTAACAAGCAATAAAGCATCTGTCATAAGCTAGTCAGTTGGAGGAATAAGTACAAACTTACCCACGTGTTTTTTCTGGAGAAACTCTTCTTGTGCTTCTGCAATGGATGACAGAGGAAAGCTCTTAGCCAATAGCGGTCGGATATCCCCCTGTTCGATATATCTCACAATACTTGGGAAAACAGGTTCGTCCCACAGGGTCGTGCCTATGACTGTTATATCTTTTAAGTACAAATCGCGCATATCAAGGTCAACCATGGGGCCCGCAATAGCACCTGATGACACGAACCGTCCTCCACGTTTTAATAGTTTAAGCATGGTGGGAAATCCGCTGCCGGCTACGTTATCGACAACAACATCAACGGATTGCTCGCCCAACTCAGTCAGTAGATTTATAGACCGGCCGAATACTGCATCAGCACCGATTGCCTTGACTGCCTGATGCTTATCATCTCCTGCGATGGCGATAACCCTCGCACCTCTGCGTTTGGCTAACTGCACTGTTGCAGAACCGACGCCTCCAGAAGCGCCGGTAATTAATACAGTTTCTCCCGCGTTTAGTGCTGCTTTGTGCAACATATTCTCAGATGTTCCGTACGCACAAGGAATCGTACCCAGTTCAGCATCAGTCCAGTCACAGGTAACGGGGAATACTTCACTCGCCCTGATCTTAACGTACTGTGCGAACGCGCCATTAAAGTCAGACCCCATCCAGACACTGTCCTGTGAATTAAAGCCGTTCTCCCGTATACAGGGGCGAATCAATACGCGTTTACCCAGCAGCTGGTTATCGACTCCTTCGGCTATGCTGACAACTTGCCCGCAGCAGTCGGTGCCTTGAATAAAGGGGAAAGGGGTCTTTTTATTCCAGCCACCATCCACGTTCTGAATGGTGGGCTTTTCAGAAGAAATTTGATTTGTAGATTCAGTGACCGATGAGGAATACCACCCTAATCTCGTATTGATCTCAGTGTTATTGATACCAGCAGCCAGCACCTTAATCAGTACTTCTCCCTTCATGAGTTCAGGGGTAGGGACCTCTTTATAGGCTAGTTTTTCGTATCCGCCCACATCAGTTGTGACAATAGCTTTCATTGAGTTATGAGCCATTTATGTAACTTCCTAGGGGCTTAGGTATGCGCATTTAGTCTGCCAGAAAAGTTTAGGATGGAGAGTTTTAATCCTAAGAGGGTTGGCTCAATCAAGCAAGTTAATAGCCTTTGTTTGTATCTAACTGAATTTTATGACAGACATAACATGCGGACTTTCAAGCGTCACTCAACCCGATAACCTAAACAGACGGGACAGATAGCCTCGCTTCTCATTGGAAAAGTTATAAACGAAACCGATGATAATATCGACAAGGACAATTTATGGCGCTTCGTAGGTATCGCACCCGATAGTCCGGTAGACCCTATGCATATGATTATCTGAGTGGCGGGATTGAACGTGAGCTTGCCCATCCGGCAAAAGATTTCTCTGAGTATGCCAGCAGTGTAGCCAAGACCGGATTGTGGCGGACTGAGGTGTATAATTTACCATTACTGGTATTATCCTGAAATAATCCGGTCATCATCTTATTCAGGAATTTAGTTAAGCTATGGACATTTTTGCAGACTATTCAGCCAGTTGGCTTATTGGATTAGCGCTGTCTTTGATGGTGACTGGCATAGTAGCTGGTCTTATGGCCGGTTTGCTGGGAGTGGGCGGCGGTATTGTGATTGTGCCGGTGCTCTATCACCTATTTACCTTTCTGGGGGTTGATGAAACGGTACGAATGCACGTGGCGGTGGGGACCTCTCTGGCCACGATTATTCCTACCTCGATAATATCAGCACGCTCCCATTATCTGCGGGGTAGTTTGGATAGCAATCTGCTGAAAAAACTGGTGCCCGGCGTTATCGTCGGTGTTGTTATCGGCGCTATCGCCAGTGGCTACCTGAATGGCAATGTATTAACTGCGGTGTTCGCTTCCATTGCGTTGTTGGTATCACTGAATATGGCATTTAAGAAAGAGGGCTTTAGCATCGCGGATGGTCTTCCTGGTCCGGCGGGTTCAGGTCTGATCGGTGTTTTCATCGGAGGTATTTCTGCCCTGATGGGAATCGGCGGAGGTACGCTCAGTGTACCTATCTTAAGTGCTTTGCGGGTGCCAATGATTAACGCGGTTGGGACGGGCGCAGCCCTGGGCTTAGTCATCAGTGTTCCGGGTGCTATAGGTTTTCTGATAAATGGCATTGGTGTTGAGTCACGTCCCCCCCTTACTCTGGGCTATATCAACCTGATCGGTCTTGCTTTGATAGTCCCCGCTACTATGTTGATGGCCCCGGTTGGCGCACGAGTCGCTCATGCGATTAATGCAAAACTGTTGAAACAACTCTTTGCCCTGTTTCTCTTCATCACCGCGCTGCGGATGTTTTATGGTTTGGCTAACTAAGTTCTCTTATCCTCTGTGGAATGTTTTATCGTTATAAAACCAAAAAAGCCCATACGGGCTCTTCTAATTTACAAGTACATCACCCAATCACTTATAAAACTGAAGGTGGCAAGATCACAGTGTCG
>JAGPUU010000290.1 GCA_018067325.1 Amphritea sp. | reverse complement strand
TGTCTAGCTCAGCGATCAGTTCAGGCACAATATCAACAAAATGGATCTGACTGGCGGATTGTCGGGACAGCAGGGCGGTACCCAGAAATCCATGGTCACAACAGCAATCCCAGATATGGGTATAGTCTGATGCCACCATCTGTTCAATCTGCTGTAATCGTTTACTGAGCTTCAAGGACGGGCCTGGGTGAGGGTTAATAATGAGAGGCGGCGTAATATTTTTTTAAGCTATTACTCAAATCGACTATTCAGGCAGTGGCCTGTTCTGAGCGCGGAATTCATGGGCTTTATAGGTGCCCAGGTTACGCATCTCTTTGGTAAAAAATTCCAGTTCTTTTAGTGCGTACTGCATCATCCGGTCATTGGGGTGGCCTTCGACGTCCAGATGAAAACTAGCCCCTTTAGTGAGACCGTTACCCATATAGCTTTCCAGCTTAACCATATTGATACCGTTCGTTGAAAAACCGCCCATCGCTTTATAGAGCGCAGCCGGAATGTTACGCACGGTAAACATTAGTGAGGTGATATAGGGGGTATCTGCTTCGTACTCAGGAATACCCTGTTCACTGGAAAGAATGAGAAAGCGGGTGGTGTTGCCGGTGACGTCCTGAAAGTTTTTCTGGAGCACTTCAAGATCATAAAGCTCAGCTGCCAGGCTTGAGGCGATAGCCCCGTGGGTCAGGCTTGGGTTCTGCGCTAATTCAGAGGCCGAGCCTGCCGTATCAAAGGCGGCAATCGGCTCTATGCCTAATAGTTTAATCTTTCCATCACACTGGGCCAGCGCTTGAGGGTGTGAAGAGACAGTCTTCAGTTGCTCAATTGAGCTGCCTTTTATACCCAGCAGACAGTGGCTTACCGGTTCAAAATGCTCGCCGATAATGTGTAGCTGGCTTTTAGGCATCAGGCGGTAGATCTCTTCTACCCGTCCGGCGGTGGAGTTTTCTAACGGAATCATCGCCAGTTTAGCTTTGCCCTGATCCACCATAAACATCGCTTCTACAAAGGTTTCACAGGCAAACGCTTCCATCTCCGGGAAAACCCGACGACAGGAAAGATGTGAATAAGCGCCTTCGACGCCCTGAAAAGCGATGATGTTTGGTGCAGCAGACATGATGGTTCCGGTTGTAAAAAATTTAGCCTAGATTATGTCATAGTTTCTTAATTATGGAGTGTTGAAGGCCTTTTTTTTCGCTAATATTGCCGCATATTTCAGATGCAGAGTAGAAAGATGACCCCGGAACGTACAGCTAGACTGATCCAGACCCTTAACCGGCGGCAGCCAGATTTGACGCTGATTACCGATCAGGTCCATAAAGCCGGCAACATCGCTGCGATGATACGCACCTGTGATGCGGTCGGTATTACCCAGTTGAATACGGTTACCCCTAGAGAGGGCTATGCATTGAGTGGCACGAGCCGGGGTAGTGATCGCTGGGTGAGTAGTCGCAACCATGACACTTGCGAGGCAGCGATTGCCACCGTTAAAGCCCGGGGGATGAAGGTCTATGCGGCGCACTTTTCTGATCGGGCTATCGATTACCGGGATGTTGATTATACGGTCCCTTGTGCACTGTTAACGGGGGCCGAAAAGTTTGGCGTCAGTGATAAAGGCGCGGATTTAGCAGATGAGCATATTCTGATTCCGATGATGGGGATGGTGGGCTCTTTGAATGTCTCGACAGCGGCGGGCATTATTCTGGTAGAGGCGCAGAATCAACGGTTGAAGGCGGGCATGTATGAGCAGTCCAGGCTTGACCCCTTGGAATATACAGATACTCTGTTTGAATGGAGCTTTCCTGACCTGGCCGATTTTTGTCATAAAAAGGGCCTGGAATATCCTCCGCTGGATGACCTGCTGGCGCTGGTCGATGCGCCAGCCTGGTATCAGGCAGTGCGTGAAGGATCTGCTCCCCAGCGACAATGGGTACTTGCTAACGACGGGCTAACTGTCGAAACTGAAACTTGATACCGGCAGACGATACGTCCCAATAACAGGAGTGACTGAGTGCAGTTTCCGCGCTTTATCCCATTAGCACTACTGATGCTGGTGTTGTCGATTATTGGCACAACGTTGGTGACTCAGTTTGTCCGCGATTGGGCGCTTACTGAGCTTAAAGAGCGTGGCGAAAACCAGCTGTTGAGTATTATCAGTCAGACCCGTTCAGAACTTGCTGAATACCAGTACCTGCCGTTTTTAGTTTCCCAGAGCAATGATGTTGCTGAACTGCTGCGCGTTCCTTCTCCCGATAACATTGCCCGGGTAAGTCGTTATCTTGAACAGACTAATCTGGTCGCCGGAACCACTGCGCTGTTTGTATTGGATACGCAGGGTAAAGCCCGGGCATTCAGTCACTGGCGGGCACAACAGAATTTCTACAAGGTGAGTCATCGCAACCAGGGCTATTTTCTTCAGGCGTTGGAGGGGCAGCAAGGCATACAAGTGACACTGCCCACTCCTCAACGTGAAGGTGCTATCTATCTTTCAGCGCCTGTTTACGTATTGAGTCGCTTGCGAGGTGTGGCAACTGTAAGGCTTGATCTGGGCCTGCTTCAGGCGGGGTTGGATCAAACAGGGCAATATCTGTTTAGTAAAAAAGGCCAGATACTGATGGCCAGTAAACGTTTTCAGACGGCGACTGAGTTACAGGACATTGTTAAGGCGGAGCGAACCACACAGCTTTATGATGGCTCTGAAATTCAGCAGGTCGAGTTAGCGCAGGGTGGCCGGGCACTCCTACAGGCCGTGACTCTGGATGATCTGGGCTGGCAGGTTTCAGTGTTAAACGATCTCGACGAAGTCGTGCGGGCCCAGCGTAACGCTACCCTGTTTGCCATCGCGTTGTGCATCGTTATCTCGTTACTGGTGTTTCTTTTAAGGGAACGTCAACTTAAGCATATCTCCCGAAGAGAGACACAGCAGGCGCTAGAGCGAAGTGAAGCGCGGCAAAGGGATATAATTAATACCGCACAAGTTGGGATGATCACTTTGGATAGCCAGGGACAGGTTCTGTTTATTAATCCAATGGCGATGCAGCAGTTCAGTGAATCGATGCAACGTATTCAGGGCGCTCATATCGATAAACTGATCGCCCCTGAAATGCTTCAGGGAGTACTGAAAAAAACGCTGTCACGCTTGGGAAGCAAAGGTTTTGCACCCTTAATCGCGATGGAAACTGTAGGTAAACGTTCTGATAGCAGCCACTTCCCGATGTTGTTTTCAATTAAGCAGATGAAGCGGGAAGCCTCCGCCAACTATCTGGTTACCGTAATTGATATTACCCCACGTAAACGCTTGGAGCGGGCTCTTCAGGAGGCAAACGACCAGCTTGAGCATAAAGTACATGAACGTACTCAGGCATTGAAAGAAGCTCAGGATGAGTTGGTGCAAGCGGAGAAAATGGCCGCGTTGGGACGGATGTCTTCTGCGGTGGTCCATGAACTGAATCAACCACTAACCGCATTGAGAACCTATATTGCTATCTGTCGTAAACTGATTGAACAAAACCAAACAGGGCAGTTAGAAAACAATCTTGAGTTGATCAACGACCTGATTAGTCGAATGGCGATTTTGACCCGGCAATTAAAAACCTTTGCCTATCAGAAGCCGCAGCACATGGCCCCGGTAGACCCTCTGCTGGTGTTAGATCAGGTGTTGAGTTTGCTGAGGGGACGGCTGGAACAGCAACAGATTGAACTGGTTTACCTCCGTCCTGAACTGAACCTGCAAGTCAGTGGCGACAGTGCCCGCCTGGAACAGATTTTTCTTAACCTGGTGACCAATGCCTGTGATGCTTTGTCTGAGACAGAGGCCGCGCGGTTGGAAGTTCAGGTAGATCACAACAAAGACCGGGTGGAAATCCGTGTGATCGATAACGGCAGCGGAATCGACGAGCAGAGCCTGAGTCATATATTTGAGCCCTTTTTCACCACTAAGGATATTGGTGAAGGCTTAGGTCTGGGGTTATCGATTATCCGCTCTATCGTTCGAGATCTGCAGGGGGATATCAGGGTCGATAGCCGGGTTGATAGTCGAAATGGCTACACCTGCTTTACCGTTACTTTACCGCTTATAAGACAGGCCGGAGAATCAGAATGAACAGAGGTCAGGTAATACTGGTGGATGATGATCCGATCATCCGGCAATCAACATCCCAATGGTTACAGATGGCAGGTTTTGAAGTGATCGTCTGTGAACGGGCGGCTGAGGCCCTGACTCATCTGAACGAGACGTTCCCTGGCGTGTTAGTCAGCGACGTTAGAATGCCGGAAATGGATGGCCTGGAGCTGATGATGGAAGCCCGTCGTCGCATCCCAGAGTTACCGGTAATCCTGATTACCGGTCACGGTGATGTTGACATGGCGATTGGCGCGATGCGCGATGGTGCCTATGACTTCATCGAAAAACCTTTTATTCCCGAACGCTTAGTTGAAACTATCAACAGGGCCTGTGAAAAACGTCTACTGGTATTGGAAAATCTGCGGCTGCAACAGGATTTGGCCTCCCACAGTGGTATTGATAGCAAGATTATTGGCATCTCTCCGGCAATTCAGAAACTACGCCGGGATATACTCAAATACGCGGCACTAAATACCAATGTCATCATCTATGGTGAAACCGGTAGCGGTAAAGAGCTGGTTGCCCAGTGCCTGCATGAGTTTAGCCCCCGCAGTGAATGTAACTTTGTACCGATCAACTGCGGTGCGATTCCAGAAACGCTGATTGAAACTGAACTCTTTGGCCATGAAGCCGGGGCGTTTACCGGTGCGTCTAAAAAGCGTACCGGTAAATTTCAGCACGCCGATGGTGGAACCCTGCTGCTGGATGAGATTGAGAGTATGCCAACCAGTTTGCAGGTGAAAATCCTGCGTAGCCTGCAAGAGGGGGTGATAGAACCCTTGGGTTCTAATAAACAGATTCCAGTTGATCTACGTATTGTGGCGGCCTCAAAAGCAGACCTTTCGGTGGAGGAAAACTTTCGCCAGGATCTCTATTACCGGCTGAATGTGTCCTGTCTTTACCTATCTCCACTGCGCGAACGTACTGAAGATATTCCACTGCTGTTTGAGTATTACGCCCGTCAGTCGGCAACCCAACATGAACGGGAATTACGCAGGGTCACCCGGCAGGATCTGATCAATCTACAGCAGCACGCCTGGCCAGGAAATGTGCGGGAGCTGAAGAATATAGCGGTGCGTTATGCTCTGGATGGTTCGCTGCCGGTGGTCGATCTGCTTTATCCTGAAATGATAGAGCCGGTTGATGTCACTCAGGTTGATAGCTCTCTGTCTTTGGGTGCCCAGGTCGCCAACTTTGAGTACAAAGTGATCTGTGAAGCGCTACGTCAGCATCGGGGTAATATCAAAGCGGTGATGGAGATGCTTGATCTGCCACGCCGGACCCTGAACCAGAAAATGGTGAAATATCAGATCGAGCGGACTGATTTTGTTGATGAGTAGACAAGGTGGATAAGTAGACCCAGTTGATGAGTAGGCAAAAAATGGCTCATTGCCTGTTTTAAGAGCAAAACCGGGGTATCAACAGGATACTCCGGTCCGTTTTACATCATCTGCATAGCTGGTTTGTCGGTATTTAGTCTTTAGTAAGCAAGAAGTTGCTCATCGGTTTGGTGGCTAATAGGCTGCTTTTTGCTTACTAACCTTTCGTTAAGTTTCCTTAAATATTAAATTATATCTATTTATCAATTGGTTACGATTTAATTGTCAGCTTGGCATCCACATTGCTTTATATAGGGTACGAACAATAAAAACCCGAGAGAAGGAATCTAAAATGCAAAGCAGTAAACGAACTCTGATAAAAGGTCTGGGTGTTGCCGTTGCACTGAGTGCTACTTTAGGCAGTGCAGCGTTGGTTCAGGCAGAGGAGAAGCGTTCCTATATTCTGGCCACTGCTTCTACCGGTGGAACATACTATCCAGTAGGTGTTGCTTTGGCGACGCTGACCAAGGTAAAGCTAGAGCCTAAATATAAAGTGTCACTGTCGGCGATTAACTCGGCAGGTTCCGGCGAAAACATAAAGCTCTTAGGCGAGAATGAAGCTCAGTTTGCTATTCTGCAGGGCTTATATGGGGCTTGGGCATGGAGTGGTGAAGGCTCTCTGAAGTCTTCCGGTCCTCAAACACATCTCCGTTCTGTCTCAATGTTGTGGCAAAACGTTGAGCAGTTTGCGGTGAAGTCTGATCTGGTTAAAAGCGGTACGATTGCTGATCTGGCTGAACTGAAAGGCAAGAAATTCTCTATCGGTAAGAAAAACTCAGGCACAGAAGGCTCCGGACGTCAGATTCTTGGTGGCCTGGGAATGGAAGCTGATAGTTTAGATCTGGCTTATATGGGCTCCGGTCCCAGTGCTGATGCGCTACAAAATGGCACTATCAATGGTATGAACATCCCTTCAGGTGTACCAACCTCTGCAATCACCCGTGCTTATGCTGCGCTGGGTAGCGATATGACAGTGCTGGACTTTACTGATGAGCAGATTAAAGAAGCCAACGGTGGCTATCAGCTGTGGACTCGTTATGTGATTCCGGCCAATACATATCCGGGTCAGACTAAAGACATCAACACAATGGCGCAGCCAAACTTCCTGGCAGTCAGAGATGATGTGTCGGAAGAAGATGTTTACCTGCTGACTAAAACTGTCTATGAAAACCTACCGTTCCTGAACGGCATCCATAAGGCAACCAAAGCGATGGCACTTGAAAAAGCGATTGCTGGCCTGCCACTTCCACTGCACCCAGGTGCGGCTCGTTACTACAAAGAAGCCGGTCTGACTATCCCTGCACACCTCATCGCTAAGTAACTTTGCGACCTTGGCAGGCTCTGACGAGCCTGCCTTTTTTCCTGTTTTATACGGAAGACCGTTATGAGTACTATCGATACCCAAACCGACCAGGAAACGGCTGAAAAACTGAAGAGTCTGGAGCTTGTACAGCGTCTTGATTCTTCCCCGACGGGTCGTTTCATCTATTGGGCTGGCGTTGTTTTTGCGCTGGTGCATATCTATTTTAATACCCTGAGTACTGTTTCAGAACTTTGGGTTTCTGCCATACACTTTGGTGGTTTTGCTCTGCTATGTGCCCTGATGGTACCGATGGTTCGTTGCAAGACTGATGCTGGGCGTCGTCTGACGCTTCTACTGGATATTCTGTTAGGCAGTGCGGCAGTTTTCTGTGCTATCTATCTGATCGGCTTCGAAGATGC
>JAGPUU010000286.1 GCA_018067325.1 Amphritea sp. | reverse complement strand
CCATATAGATGCCCTTGCGATCAACCTTTCAGGCCAGTCTCTGGGGGATGATGCACTACTCGGATATATTATTCGCAGTATTGAACAAGGCCTTGTTCCCGCCCGGATGATCAAATTTGAAATCACTGAAACCGCCGCGATCGCCAATCTCAAAGACGCCCAAATATTTATAAAGTCATTAAAAAAGCTTGGCTGCCGTTTTGCTTTAGATGATTTCGGCAGCGGCCTGTCATCTTTTGGCTACCTGAAAAACCTGCCGGTCGATCTGCTTAAGATCGACGGTATGTTCGTTCGCGACATTCTTACCGATCCCATTGATGAAGCCATGGTTCGCTCTATCAACGAGATAGGCCACATTATGAAAATGGAAACCATCGCCGAATTTGTAGAGAACGATCTGATCATGGCTCGATTGAAGCGACTCGGCGTTGACTATGCTCAAGGCTATGCGATAAGTCGCCCTGAGCCCATAGACAGCATTCTCAAAAGAACGCCTCAGGCAGAACAAGAATCAGAGCGAGACTTCCAGTAACAGCACCAACCCAGCACCGGGTTTACTCTGTGCTGTCAATGTTCCCCCCAGAAGCTGCACTGCTCTTTGAGCGATGCTTAACCCTAGCCCATAGCCATTCTGCTGCCCAGTAAACCGAACAAAAGGTTTAAACATTTTATCCAGCTGCTCCTGATTCAATCCGGGCCCGTTATCGACAATAGATAGTCGCAACTTACCATCGGACTGCTCAGCGGTAATGCGGATCTCTGTACCATCCGGAGTATGTTTAACCGCATTGCCAAGTATATTATTCAGTGCTCTCTCCAACAGTGCTGGATTGCCTTTGAGACGATAATCCACAGACGTCCAGATTAAAGGGTGCTGTGGCGCACTAAACTGATAATCATGCACCAGGGTATCCACGACGGTTTTCAACGCAAAGTCCTGATCAGACACTTCCATCTGTTCCAACCGCGACAGACTGAGAATCTCATCGATCAGTCGGTTTATCCGGTCGCACTCCAAATTAATGCGTTCGATAAACTCCTGTCCCTCCTCAGGAACCTGCTGACCCGCCAGACCCGCTGCCATCTGCAATCGTGCCAGAGGAGCACGCAACTCATGAGACACATCCTGTAACAAGTGTTGATTTGATTGCAGCGTATGCTCTACATACTCCGCCATCCGATTAAATTCCCGGCTCAACTCACCAATTTCATCCCCTCGGCGACTCAAACAATCATCGGTTCTGGCGCTAAGATCTCCCGTGTAAAGGTCGCGGGTATACTGGCGAAGACGGTTAACGGGGCGTACCACCATTAAGCTGATCAGCAGGGCAGTAATTCCCGCCACAAACATCAGCAATACAATCTGTACCGAGAGGAAAAAACCGAATAGTTTGGCGGCCAATGTCGGACGAATATCCGCCTCAACAACGACGCGATACTCTTTTCCATTATCTGACACTAAGCCCAGAATCAGTGGGTTACGAAATCCCCTATCATCCTTAGCCCCATAAATTATCTGGCCACTGGACTTTTCCTGAATCTGCAGTTTAGGTGGAAAGAAACGCCTTTCGTGATGATCATCCCGGTCCTTATAGAAGCGTCGCCAGTCCTTTGGCGCTTTAGACGAGGGTAGCCGTCCAGTACGCTCATAACGATCAACCAGTAACTCCGCCTGACCTAAAGCCTTAGCACTGAGGACATCACGGTAACGCTCCTGCTCCGACAGATGGCCAATAACAAAGGCCGTCAGGGCGATAACCAGAAAACTGGTCAGCCAAACTGTCATAAAGATTTTTAGAAACAGGCGTTTATACCAGCGAATTTTCATCAGTCAGATAACCTCATTAAGCCTTCACCAGCATGTAGCCGGCTCCTCGCACTGTTTTAATCAGTTCGCTATCTGGAAGCACTACTGCCAGTTTCTGCCTTACACGGCTCACATGAACATCGATCGCCCGATCATAAGCGGTCAGTTTGCGGTGTAATACTTTTTCAGTGAGATCATTTTTACTCACGATCGAACCTGCCGCCTGCATCAATTCAGCCAGGACATTAAACTCAGCACTGGTAAGCTCTAGTTCCGTATCAGCGATAAGTACCTGTCGCTTACCGAAATCCAACTCTATGCCGTGAAGACTAAGGTGATCCGGTCCCGACTCAGCGACTGGAAGGTGCACACTTCTACGTAGCACCGCACGAATCCTGGCAACCAGTTCTCGTGGGTTGCACGGTTTACCTAAATAATCATCCGCGCCCATCTCAAGGCCGATAATTCGGTCAATATCCTCACCCCTTCCCGTCAGCATAATCACTGGCGTGGTAATACGGGGACGCACCTGCTGCAACAGATCCAGACCGCTCTGGCCAGGCATCATAATGTCAAAAATTAGTAGATCGTAACTGCCTGTATCCTGCAGCAGTGGCAACGCCTGCTCGGCACTGTGGGCAAAGGTAACCTTAAAGCCTTCCGACTCTAAATACTGGCCCATCAATTCACATAGCTCCTGATCATCATCAACAAGTAATAGCTTTACGGTTTCATTCATAATTAAGATCTCTGTTCAGATAGTGTCAGAGTAATGAAGCAACGGATAAATTTCACCTACCTACTGCTGCCTTTACCAAACTTTACACCCTCTTTACCCAACTTAGCAGGGAGTCGACGCATACTGCAGTCATCAAAACGAACAATGTTTCAGGAGAACTATCATGCGTAAACAACTCATTATTGGTATCACAGCAGCAATTATAGGTGCAGGCGCTCTGACCGCCGGTGTCGTTTCAGCTAAAGGTGATTGGGACCGTTGCGATGGGGGCGAAGGCCGCCATGGCAAGTATGAGCAGATGGAAGGCAAGCATCAAATGCGAATGTCCAAAATGGCTGACAAGCTAGAACTGAGTGACGAGCAAAAAAGCCAGATGCAGGAACTAATGAAAAACAAGCACAGTCAGATGAAGGATCAGCGTGGCGGAATGAAAGGCATGCATAACGCCTTTCGTGATCTGGATGTAAATGCCTCAGATTACGACCAGCAGGTTGCTACATTGGTAACTCAGGCTCAAGAGAAAACCGCAGAAATGATACAGATGCGGGCGCAGCAGAAGAAAGCGATGTTTGAGATTTTGACTCCGGAACAGCAGGAGAAATATCAAGAGATGCGTCGATAGTCTCTCAAAAACTCAAGACTCTAGCGAAACCAGACAGGGAAACAACTATGAACACCAGAGGTCCAGCTGAATCAGGCTCCAGCTGGACCTCACTTTGGAGAGCATTTCCAAGATTTAACTTCATCACCCCTTTTTCATCGAACCTTTACGCTTAAGTAAAGTTTTTGCCCTGTCCCCCCGACAGGGCTTTTTTATCCCGTTACAACTGCTGTCGAAGATCAGCTTCTAACTGTCGAAGGTAGCGACGCTCCATTCCTACTTTGTTTTTGTGCTTTTTAATCTGCCGGGATCGGTCAGCGATCTGCTGTTGCAGCTCATCAATATCTAATAATAATCCGGCCCGCTGATCAGAAGAGATGCCATCCGCTATCAGTTGATCGCGTTTTTCGCTAACCTCGCGCTCATCCGCACGCTGTTGTTTCCTCAGTCGCTGAAGCTCCTTATTAGCCCGTTTCAGCCGGTCAACCTGCTCGAAAGCCTCACCGCCCAATTCAAAACCCCGCTCAAAGTCGGGAAACAAGTTAGCGCTGCAGGCCTGTGGATAAGCCTGTCCGGCGCGGGCCCTTTTATAACCATTAGTTGCAGTACAATAACGCACAATACCCCGATCATAGCCCTGCAGGTATTCTTCCATTTGAGGCACGATACCATAATCAGAGCAAGCTTCACGGTGCTGCTCTAGCCGTTCAGCAGAACGCCCAACCACCCCATCATTAAACCCGATCAACTCCCAATCAGCCGTCAGGCAGCTTTCTCGGTCAAGGGTCGCACAGCCCACCAAGCTCAAACTCAGCCCCAGGCTAAGCAAAAATTTAAAAGTCTTTTTCATATATCCCAATGAGCCCTCTATCGTAAATTGGAACGCCGTTATGAAGGAGTTACGTCTGAGGTCATTATCGCAGAATCAAACTGAACCAAAACAAAATAGAGAGCAAGCAACGCTCTCTTGCGAGGAATAACCTTACGCTTAGGGATTAAGCGCATCAACCTTAGCCGCACAGATGAAATCATTCACGGACAAGCCTCCAATCGCATGGGTACTAAAGCGTACCAGGCAATGGTTATAGCCAACCTCAAAATCGGGATGATGATTTTCACTATTGGCAATCCAAGCCAGCGCATTCACAAACGCCATAGTCCGATAAAATCCTTTAAAGCTAAAGTCTTTAAATATTTCCCGATTCTGAGCATCAAGCTGCCAACCTGAATCCAGCTGGGAAAACAGTTGCATAACTTCATCATGGTTCATCGCCGCCATACCTCCATCGCAAGGAATACAGGAACGATTAGTCAACAACTCTTCATTCATTTTCAGGCCTCCAGATTTTATATCACTATGTCGTATGCCCCTTCAGGCCCCACCTTGTTAGGCTAACGAGACTTATAAAATTCATATTCAGCAGATACAGTATAGACAGCCCCCTTATGCAGAGTTGTCGAAAGATAACCTGTGCTACCCGCTCTGTTTAGGCTATATTCCCCTGCACCAAAGTTGATCGGTTAACTCTTCCGCAAAACTGGGGATAAACCAGCCCCACATTCCAGCTCGAGGCTGGTGTAACAAGAGATATTGCAGGAAAAACCTTATGCCTACTTATGATTACCGTTGCGACACCACCGGTGAAGTTTTTGAAGTACGCCACCCGATGGCGCTAAAGCTTTCAACCTGGGCCGATCTCTGTGATGTCGGCGGCTTCGATAGCGGTACGACCCCTGCTAATACGCCAGTCACTAAACTGCTCAGCACCAGTGGTGTTGTTAGCAATAAAACCCTTAAAAACGCTGAAGCCCCACCTTGCATGACCGGTGGTGGTTGTCCCGGACGTTGTGGTATTTGAGATGTCGATGATTACTCTGTTAAAAACACCACTAACCGCTCTTCTGCTGGGCCTGTTACTCACAACCCCTGCATCAGCAGGTAAGCTTAAACCCACCATGAAAGAGATTCGCCTGCACTACAAAGAGGCGATTGAAACCAACAAGCCGGAGCAATTCAATCAACATATCCAGCTGTTTTTAGTCGAACTGCAAACCGCCCGAAATTTTGAGTTTTCGCCCGAACGCAAAGTATTATCTCTGGAAGGCCTGAACAAGGTACAAAGCATTGTTAGTAAACTGCCAGAAGCAACCGAGGCAAACCTGGCAACACTGCAAACTGAGCTAAAGCAGGTTGATCAGCTGAGAGAAAGCTATCACAAGAAAGTTAAGCCGGGTGTCCTTGATCTTCTAATCGACACACTGAAAGAGGCAATGGGGTTCTGAGCAACCCCTTAGCCAGGTTTCCAATAAACTAGATCGTCAAAACCCCAGAACTTAGTCTGCCGTTCTTTCAAACATCAGATCCCAAACTCCGTGGCCGAGACGTTCACCGCGCTTCTGGAACTTAGTCACAGGACGCCACTCTGGCTGTGGGGCAAATGCCTGATCACCGGCAACATTACGGTAGCCCGGTGCCACTGACATCACTTCCATCATGTGCTCAGCGTAGTTTTCCCAATCGGTCGCCATATGGAAATGGCCACCCACTTTGAGTTTTTTGCGAATAGTTTCAGCAAACTCCGCCTGGACAATACGGCGCTTTTTATGCTTTTTCTTATGCCATGGGTCCGGGAAAAACAGCTGCAAGGTGCTCAAGCTACCATCGGGAATACACTGTGCCAGCACTTCAATCGCATCATCACAGAAAACCCGGATATTGCTCAGCCCTTCTTTCTCGGCATTCCTCAGTAATCGGCCAACACCAGGACGGTGTACTTCGATACCGATGTAGTTCTTCTCCGGCTGATCTTTAGCCATCTCTATCAAAGAATCGCCCATACCGAAGCCGATCTCCAAAACCACAGGGGCTTCCCGTCCAAAGACTTCAGCAAGGTCGAGTTTCCCCTGACTCAGTTCTAAGCCCATCTCGGGCCATACCGTTTCCATCGCCTTCTGCTGGCCTTCGGTCATACGACCGGCACGCAGCACGAAGCTTTTAACGGTACGCATATATTTTTCCCCGACGGGCTGCTCTGGGGACTGCTGTTCAGTTTTGTTATCTTCTGACATCGATCTGGACTCTTATTAAAACAAAGCAGCCTGATCAACAAATCAGGCTGCGGTAACATATCACCCACGGAAACACTTAAGCAGAAATTCCGAGAAACATGCTATTTATAGGCTTTTGTCGGCTTTATCCCAACAATTAATTACAACTTACCAACAATTCTACCTTCCATCGGAGAAGATGCGCTGGCATATTTCTTCCGCGGCATGCGCCCTGCAAGGAAAGCTCCCCGACCCGCTTCAACCGCCTTACGCATCGCTATAGCCATCATAATAGGGTCACGGGCTCCAGCAATGGCTGAGTTCATCAACACCGCTTCACAGCCCATCTCCATCGCTACTGCTGCTTCAGAAGCGGTACCGACACCGGCATCCACCAGCACAGGTACTTTACAATCTTCCATGATCACATTGATATTGTGAGGATTGAGAATACCCAGACCGGAACCGATCATAGACCCTAACGGCATAATAGCGACGCAACCGATCGCTTCCAGCTCTTTAGCCACAATCGGATCGTCACTGGTATAAACCATCACTTTGAAACCGTCCTGCACCAATTTGTCTGCGGCTTTGATGGTTTCAACCACGTTAGGGTACAACGTTTTCTCATCACCCAGCACTTCCAGCTTCACCAGGTCGTGACCATCCATCAGTTCACGGGCCAGCATACAGGTACGCACCGCATCGGCAGCGTTGAAGCAACCTGCAGTGTTCGGCAGGATGGTATATTTATCGGGGGAGATAATATCCAGCAAATTCGGCTCATCGGGGTTCTGGCCGATGTTAGTACGACGTACCGCTACAGTGACAATCTCAGCACCACTGGCTTCAATTGCCAGGCGGGTCTCTTCCATATCACGGTATTTGCCCGTCCCGATCAATAGACGGGACTGAAAGCTGCGACCTGCAATAATCAAAGGATCGTTATGTTGTTCAGACATTATTCTCTACCCGGTTAAATTCTGTTATCTATTCTGGTAAATCCAGGCGATTAGCCGCCACCGATCGCATGAACGACCTCAACTCTGTCGCCGTCCTTCAGCACTGTTTCAGCATGCTGGCTCCGAGGAACGATCTCCAGGTTCAATTCGACGGCTACGCGTCGCTCACCAAGCTCTATCTGTTCAAGCAGGGCGGTAATCGAGGAGCCTTGCTGAACCTCGAGACTGTCACCATTTAGCTGTATCTGCATTGAGGTTGATCCACTTTTATTAACTTAATTGCCGGTAAGCAACCCGGCCAAGACTCGTCCAGCCCGCCAGAAACAGAAGACCACCTATCGGGGTTACTGCGCCAAGCCAATGCTGACCACTCAGCGCCATCGCATACAGGCTACCGCTGAAAAAAATAATGCCTGCCAAGAACAATACCGCTGTCAGAGATAGCCCCTTGATCGGTTGTCGCAGCATCAACAGTCCCACACCCAGCAGAGCCAAAGTATGAAACATCTGATACTGAATGCCGGTTTGCAGTACTTCATACAGCCGACTGCTGAGTTGTTCTTTGAGCAGATGAGCGCCAAAGGCACCTAATGCGACAGAGATAAACCCACTAAGGGCACTGCATATTATAATTAAACGGGCAGACATACTGTGTTCCGGATGTTTGAGGGGGCTATTCTAACAAAGCTAAGCGGTGGCGATAAGCAATAAAAAAGCCGCACTCATCAGAGGGCGGCTTATTTAATCAGAACGGCTTATCAGGCTTCTAGCATTGAGACCTTAATCTTCTTCATCGCGTTCTTTTCTAACTGACGGATGCGCTCGGCAGAAACCTCATAGCGAGCGGCTAATTGATGCAGAGTCGCTTTTTCTTCACCCAGCCAGCGCTGCATCAGAATATCCCGACTACGCTCATCTAACTGCTCCATCGCGGCGCTCAGACGCTGATTGGAATCAGCTGCCCAATTTGAATCTTCCAGTTGACTGGCAGGATCCTGATTGTGATCTTCAAGGAAATAAGCCGGTGACTGATAAGCTCGCTCATCATCATCACCAACCGGAGCATCGAAAGCCATATCGGCGCTGCTCATCCGGCCTTCCATCTCCCGAACAACATGTTCACCAACACCCAGATCTTCCGCCATAGCGGTAACTTCAGCGTTGTTTAACCAACCCAGGTTTTTCTTCTTACTGCGCAGGTTAAAGAACAACTTACGCTGTGCTTTGGTGGTCGCAACTTTAACAATACGCCAGTTACGCAGGATAAATTCATGCATCTCTGCCTTAATCCAGTGCACCGCAAAGGAAACCAGGCGAACACCCATAGTCGGGTCAAAGCGTTTAACCGCTTTCATCATGCCCACATTGCCTTCCTGAATCAGGTCTGCCTGAGAAAGGCCATAACCGGAGTAGGATTTCGCAACATGAACAACAAATCGCATATGTGACAAGACCAGCTGACGTGCAGCTTCAAGGTCATTCTGGTAATAGAGTCGCTCTGCCAGTTCACGTTCTTCCTCTACTGTAAGCACAGGAATCGATGTTACCTGACGTATGTATGCCTCCAGATTCTGGCCCGGAGATAATACTTTAGCGACCTGCAGGCTTTTGCCCATTACACAACCTCATTACTCGTTCATTTAAAGGTGTCAAAATAAGTTACTGCTATGACACGCTCTTATCGGATAAGTTCCGACTATAAAAATCGCTACAACTCACCACTACCAACAACCACATTTATACATATAGCTATAGCGAACCAACTACGATAGCGAGAAGATTAGCAGATGACAAGTCCTACGGGGTACTGACTTTACTAATATTTACATTCAAATTTGTATTATCCGTAGATTACCCATTATACGGCCTTTTAACGGGGTTGGATCTGGCGCAGATGTCGGCCAACGGCTAACCATGCACCCAGCAGGCCTAAAAGGATACTGATGGCCAGTAACAACAGGGTGTCTACAAAGCCCAGTCCAACCAACTCAAACTGACTATTATAGAGCTTCACCAGTTGTTCAACCGGACTATTCAGCAGCAATAAAGATAGTTGAATCAGCACCCAGGCGATCACACCACCGGCAATACCATACCAGATGCCATCATATAAAAAGGGCCGCCTGACATAGGCATCGGTTGCACCTACCAGTTTAGCAATAACAATCTCTTCCCGCCGGCTCTCAATCGACAAGCGAATAGTATTTCCCACCACCAGTAGCACAGCTAAGACAAATAATCCGGTTAGCAACCAGACCCCCCGCTCTGCCAACGCAACAAAAGCCGAAAGTCGTTGCACCCACTCCAGATCGACCACCGCTTCATCAACCTGAGGCAGGACCAGCAGTTTAGATTGCAACAGCGGGATATCAGTTACCGAGAGATCCAGCGGCATAACCATAATCACAGCAGGTAGAGGGTTCTGATCGAGAAAATCAAATACCTCACCAAAGCCAGACATCGCTTTAAACTCAAGCATTCCCTGCTCTGCAGTCACTAACTCTGTGGCCGCAACATCATCACGTAAGAGTAACTCACGACTGAGTATCTCCGCCTCTGATTCCGTCACATCCATCTTAAGATATAGGGCGACTCGGGGGTCACCTTCCCAGCCCTGGCCGAGCTGTTGCAGGTTTTTCAAACCGGTATAGAGAGAGCCCGGCAACGCCAATGCAATCGCCAGTACTGCCAGCGTCATAAAAGTGGTGAGCGGCTTAGTTAACAGCGAGCGGTATGATTGCTCAGCTACCTCCAGATGGTGGCGCAGATAGCTGCGCCCCTTGTCAGAGACCTTCAGTTTATGGTGTTCGGCGCCACGATGAACTTTGGCATCCCGTCTGGTTTTCTGTTCAACCCGAACCGCGCCTTTATTTCGCAGATTATTTTCCATCGCTGATCAACCTACCCTGTTGGAGGGTAATAACCCGATGCGGCATCCGCGCAATCAGCCCCAGATCGTGACTGGCAATCAGCACAGTAGTACCTACCTGATTAAATTGCTGAAACAATCGCATAACCTCTTCTGACAGTTTCGGGTCCAGGTTACCGGTCGGCTCATCTGCCAGCAGCAGTTGGGGTTTGTGGACAATCGCACGGGCGATACCCACCCGCTGCTGCTCACCACCGGATAGCACCACCGGATTGAGTTTTTCTTTGCTTAACAACCCTACTTTATCCAACGCAGCATGGGCCCGGCGCGCCGCATCTGCCGGATCAAAGCCGCAGATCCGCAAAGGCAGTACGATATTTTCGAAAACTGAACGATCAAACAACAGCTGATGATTCTGAAACACTACACCGACACGGCGCCGATGAAAGGGGATCTGGCTATTACCCAGTGTTGCTAAGTCCTGATCACCGACCAGAACCCGACCATTAGAGGGACGTTCCATCAACATGATTAACTTGAGCAAGGTGCTCTTACCGGCACCTGAATGCCCGGTGAGAAATGCCATTTCACCCTGATCAAGGCTAAAATCAACCTGATTCAGGGCGTCATAGCCATTTGGGTAGCGCTTAGTAACGTTGTCGAAACTGATCACAGGTTGATTACCTTAGAAAGCCTTCGAAATAATTCAGCTATAAATCGATCTAAACCTCAGTCGAACAAGGCAGAGACAAACTCTTTCGCCTTGAACGGTCGCAGATCATCAATCTGCTCACCTACGCCGATGTAGCGAATAGGTATATCCAGTTGTTTGGCAATAGCAAAGATAATACCGCCTTTTGCAGTACCGTCTAGTTTGGTCAGACTGATACCACTGACACCTACTGATTCTTTAAACAGTTTCGCCTGACTCATCGCATTCTGGCCAGTGCCGGCATCCAGCACCAACATCACCTCATGGGGCGCATCCGGGTCTAGCTTCTTCATCACCCGGACAACTTTTTCAAGTTCCTGCATCAGGTGATCTTTGTTCTGCAAGCGACCCGCAGTATCAGCAATGACTACGTCAATATTTTTCGCCTGCGCCGATTGCAGCGCATCAAAAAGCACTGAAGCGGAGTCAGCACCGGTATGCTGAGCCACCACCGGCACATTGTTTCGATCACCCCAAACCTGCAACTGTTCCACTGCCGCGGCCCGAAAAGTATCACCCGCCGCCAGCATCACTGACTTTCCTTCCGCCTGATATTTCTTAGCCAGCTTGCCAATAGTGGTGGTTTTACCTACGCCGTTTACACCGACCATCAGCAAGACAAAAGGCCCTTTGCTGCTATCAAGATCCAGAGGCTGTTCGGCGCCTTCAAGCAGGGCGGCTAACTCATCTTTCAACGCAGCGTAAAGCGCATCCGCATCCGCCAGTTGTTTACGGCTAACCCGATCAGTCAGCTTACCAATAATTTCAGTGGTCGCTTCCACACCAACATCGGCCATCAGAAGATGAGTTTCAATCTCCTCCAGCAGATCATCATCAATCTCTTTTGCACCAAGGAACAGAGCCCCCAGACCTTCAGTCAAGTTTGCTTTAGTTCGACTGAGTCCGGCTTTAATACGGCCAAAGAATCCGGTTTTCTGCTCGGGTTCCGCTACAACAGACTCGGACTCAACAACAGGTTCCTCTGCAATGACTTCCTCATCAACTATTGGGGCTTCGGCTTCAGCCTCGACAATCTCTTCCACTGCAGCCTCTTCTACCTCTTCTACAACAGAGGTTTCAGAAGGACTATCTACGGGTTCTTCAGCTGAGGCTTGAACATCGTCCTGAACCGGCGCTTCAATTGAAGCCTCTACTGACTCAGTAGCTGATTCCTGAACTACTTCCTTAGCTTCGGGCTGATCTAATTCAACAGCCTGGCTATCCTGCTCATCCACAGGAGCCTTCTGAGCTTCATTCGGCTCAGAGTTAAACATTGATTTAAGCTTCTTAAACATGCTTCTTCGCTATCCGCTATCAGGCTCAAAAGGTGCAAAAAAACAAGGGGATCCCTGTTCCATCTGCGAGTCGTCCTGTATGTTTCAGTTAGGCGGAATATCTTACCATAGGAAAGTCCGGCAGGGGCACTGAAAACCGGCTAGGAAATGACCAGGAACAACTGATGGCAGAAAGTAAACCTTCACTCTTTAACCGGACCTATCTGAAGATAGTGGCCTGGATTATCGCTATCGCTATTGTGCTGCTGACGGCAGGACAGAACCGTAGCCCTGATTATCTAAAAATAGAGCGATATGAGAACACAGCGCTCTATTCTACTGAGCAAAGCGACGCAGCCTATCTGCAAATAGGGCTGCTTTTTCGCACCGGCCCGGCGATCAATAGTGATCAGCAATTACTACAGACACTACTGCTACAGACGGTACAGCAACAGCTGGATAGCATTGCCGAACAAGCACTGTTCACTCGATTGAAAGTACGGTTAGGGGCGCAAGCGACCCCTGACCGCATCAAAGTAAGTATCGCAATTCTGAAAAAGTATAGCGCTCAGCCAGAGGAGATTAGAAAAGTAACCGAATCCCTCATACAGCAATTGCAGGACTACTTTCCCCGTGGCGATATTGAACAACGCTTGAACCGACTTGAAGCAGAACAGTATCTAAGCCAGAAAGATCCAGAAAACCAGCTGCTCAATCAATTTTTCAATCAGTTAGTGGCTCCTGCTTCAGTGCATCCGCTACAACGCTTCTCCGGCCTTTATCGCAGCAGCATCAACCCGGCGACCCTGACCCTCACTCTGCAAGGCCCAAACCTTGAGACTCTGCCACAGATACTCAGCAGTTTACTCCCCGGTTATCAGACCAGTTCAACCATTGCGGCCACCACTATCGCACCGGGATTTCGCCGACTCCAACCTAAAGATAACCAAAACTACCTATTAACCGGGCAAGCGCTACCCGGGCGACAACAAAATAATTTTGCCCTGGAGCTACTTGCAGTCAAAACCCTACAACAACTACTGCAACAACCCGGACTCCCTGAATCTCGTCTGACATGGAAATCACTGGACAAGCAGGGCTACCTGGCTATGATTCTGCACGGCTCGAAGATCTCCGCAGAACCCAGGATCAACGATTTGATGCAGTCGATTCTGGGCCAACTCGATGATCAAGTGATCAATACGACACGTAACAAACTGCTGGATGACTATAATAAGCGGATGGAGCAAACTAACAATCAGCTCAGCCAACTAGACACCATCGCTTTCTATCAACTCCCGGTTGATGACCTGGCCCGCTTTGAGAAACAGCTGACCCAGGCAGAAAACCAGCAGGTCAAAGACTTTATTACCGATTACCTGACCGGCTCGGAGCAGTATCAGTTGCTGCTACCCGCTTATTAAACCTAAGGAACTCAAATGGCACGACGTCGCCCTCAACGCCCGACCCAAAAAATCACTTCCGGTAATCAGCAAGTACGTATTATTGGCGGTGAGTGGCGTGGACGAAAGCTTAACTTCCCTGAAATAGAAGGGCTTCGCCCAACTCCTGACCGGGTCAGGGAAACCCTATTTAACTGGCTGACGGCCTATGTCCCCGGCGGACGCTGCCTGGATATGTTCAGTGGCAGCGGCGCACTAGGTTTCGAAGCCCTCTCCCGGGGCGCGATTCACGTCACCATGATCGATAACTCGCCAGAAGTTATCTATCAGCTGCGACAAAACATCCAGGAACTGAAATCCCAGCATGCCGAATTAGTAACAGCCTCCATGCCCGACTGGCTGGAAAAACGTAGCGGAGATCTGGAGATCCAGTTCGACATCGTCTTCATGGACCCACCCTTCCACAAAGACCTCGCACCCCTCTGCTGCTTGCTACTAGAACAAAAAAACCTACTGGCAGATAACGCCATGATCTACGTTGAAACTGAAAGTGAGCTGACCGATTTGCAAGTACCGGATAACTGGGAACTGTATCGGGAAAAGATAGCGGGGCAAGTTAGTTATAAGCTTTATCAGAGGAGCAGTGGCTAGAACGTCACAGAAAGTGTGACTTGCTCGTGGCTAGGAAAAGCCTTTTAAAAAACTTATGAGAACTGTTTGTGGATTGGGTGCTACGTAAGAGAAATTTATTGGCGGGGACTCCATCGACCGATTGAATTCACAG
>JAGPUU010000273.1 GCA_018067325.1 Amphritea sp. | reverse complement strand
ATCATGGGTAGAAATATCTGGTGTTATCTCAATAATCGCGGCGGTGTGATCGTTTGAAGCAGCGATGCAGTAGACCTTTTCGTTAAAGCTACAGACATGACGGAACAAGCTGTACTCTTCAGCGATTCGCTGTTCCTGTATTGAACTTGAGCCTATTACCAGCCGCCCTTCGCCCCGCTCCATATAACAGGCAACCCAACGCTTTTCAGCCGGTTGGTCTCCTGCCTGCTGAGTTTTTGTCAGTTCATCCCAGGTATATACACCCAGTTGCCATTGGGGAATGCCGAAATCATTTTCACGGGGCCAGAGAGGCTCTGTTCGAACGCTCTGCCCACTTACCTCTCCTGTTCCTGATCCTGATCCTGAATAACTAGTCCGGCCTCCAGGCTCTCCGCTCGTTGTAAACGCCTCCTCACATAGATAACGGTATAAATTCCACCAGCCGGTTTTATCACTCAATGCCACCAGGCTGTTTTCACTTATAAAACGGGGTTGTTGAATCGCTTCAGGAGATGAACTTCCCGCTAGTACTTGTCGATCGGCCAGCTTGCTGTCAGCGTTAATTCGCGCGCTGTTCAGGCGAGTACTCACCCAGGGCATATGAGGATGGTCCCAGCTTATCCAGGCAAACCGATGGCCATCAGCGCTGAGCGTTGGCGCGGCATAAAAGTCATCGCCGCTTGCCAGCTGCGTTACTTTTCCGGTCTCAATTGAGATCGACACCAGAGAATGTTGAGGCTGGGTAGGATCTGCCGTTGTTTGCTCTTGCACCGCAATAATGCGCTGACGAAAGCGATCATACAGAAGGTCCCCGTAGCGACAATCAGCCTGATGAGTCAGTTGCTGTGGCTTTGAAGTAGAGACAGTCTCAGGGACTGATGTCGATAGTGGTGGATGCTGTTGGTTTGGTTTTTGGCTAGGTAGTTCGTCATTCAACAGCCAGATCTGTTGATCTGCCGCGTTAACAAAAGCTGTCTGCAGCGCCAACCTGCACCAGCTTTTACCGCCGTATTCATACACCCCACTACGTACGTTAAAACCGGGTGGAATCAAACAGGCGATTTCACCCTGCCAGTTACGGTGAACTAAGACATTTCGACCGCTCTCTAAGGGTCTGAACTCAACCCAATACAGGCCCTGCTCACAGGCATGCAGCTGGCCATATTCCAACCCAGCTGTTACCGCATCCGCAGCTGAGAGTGGGGAATCAAAAAAACCATATCTGGGCATATTCCAGGCCTATCCTTTGTGACTAAAGACTGTGGTAGGTGATCACTTCAGCCTAGCATATCAGCCTTTACAGAATACCTTGGAGTTACGCTCGTTACGGTAGATGGGCTCTTTGTGCGAGGGTAGCTCTGCTTCTTCACGGGCCTTCACAATCAGATCATGATGGAGGGACTTGCTGCACACCGGGTCGGCATTATTGGCATCGCCGGTCATCATAAAGGCCTGGCAGCGACAACCACCAAAGTCTTTCTCTTTCTCATCGCAGGATGCGCAAGGTTCCTTCATCCACTCGTAACCACGGTAGTGATTAAACCCGTTCGACTGGTTCCAGATCGCCTCGATACTCTGTTCGCGCACATTGGGGAACTCAATCGGCAACATACGGGCGCTGTGGCAGGGTAACGCCGTGCCATCGGGGGTCACGGTGAGAAACACCTGCCCCCAACCGTTCATACACCCCTTCGGGCGCTCTTCATAGTAATCCGGCGTCACGAAGATGATCTTGATCGGGTTACCTTCAGCAGCAAGACGATCACGATACTCATTGGTAATTCGCTCGGCTCTTTCCAGCTGCGCCTGAGTCGGCAGCAAATCATTACGGTTTTCATAGGCCCAACCGTAGTACTGACAGGTAGCCAGTTCTACATAATCGGCTTGCAGCTCAACACAGAGCTCAATGATACGATCGATCTGATCAATATTATGACGATGGGTTACAAAGTTAAGCACCATCGGATAACCCTGGGCTTTAACCTCTTTGGCCATCGCCATTTTTTGATTAAAGGCTTTTTTAGAACCCGCCAGCAGGTTATTTACTTCCGGGTCTGCCGCCTGAAAACTGACCTGAATATGGTCCAACCCTGCTTCGCGAAAATCAGCAATCTTACGCTCATTGAGGCCAACACCGGAGGTGATCAGGTTTGAATAGTAGCCTAACTGACGCGCTTCACGGATAAGTTCTATCAGGTCCTGACGGACTAACGGTTCACCACCGGAAAAGCCCAGTTGTGCCGCCCCCAGTTCCCGAGCCTGGGTAAAGACGTCGATCCACTCGGCCGTTGTCAGCTCACCTGTCTTGCTGGCAAAATCCACCGGATTAGCACAGTAAGGACACTGTAACGGACACTTGTAGGTTAACTCGGCCAGCAACCAAAGTGGCTGGCCGTGGGTGGGGACATTACTTAAGGTCGGTGCCATTGAAGGCTGACCGTTACAGGCTGATCCAGAGTTGCTCACGAGCGTCTCCTAAGAAATCAAGAATATCCCGGTCGATCCCTTCGGCATCGGGGAATTTAGACTGCAGAGCCTGGACAATATCCGCTGCAGTACGCTGCCCATCGACCAAGGCCAATACCTCACCGGCAGGGCCATTCAGTTTCACCATCCCTTCGGGATAGAGCAGCACATAACAGTCCTGCGCCTTCTCCCACTGGAAGCGAAACATGCTGTTGAGGGTGGGCGTCTGGTCCAGAGTAATCTCCGTCACTTCAGCTGGGCCACTCATGAAAACAACCCTTTGTGATAGACCTTTTTATCGGTCACCGTATGGTAAGGAGGACGCTCCATCTCATAGGCCATGGTCATTGCATCCAGCATACTCCAGAGCACATCCAGCTTAAATTGAAGGATATTCAGCATCCGTTCCTGCTGCTCCCGGGTAGTGTAATGCTCCAGGGTAATTTCTAACCCATGAACCACATCACGACGCGCTTCGGTCAGACGATTACGGAAGTACTGATAGCCATCCTCTTTGATCCAGGGATAGTGCCCAGGCCAGCTGTCCAAACGATTCTGATGGATAGTTGGCGCAAACAACTCGGTCAGAGAGGAGCTGGCGGCTTCCTGCCAGGTCGCCCGACGAGCGAAGTTTACATAAGCATCCACTGCGAAACGCACACCCGGCAATACATGCTCCTGGGAGAGAATCTCTTCGCGGGTCAAGCCAACCGCTTCACCCAGCTGTAACCAGGCTTCGATCCCCCCGACAGCACCATCATAGCCATCATGATCCAGTACTCGCTGCACCCAGTGACGGCGTACATCGCGATCAGGACAGTTGGCCATAATGGCCGCATCTTTAACCGGTATCGAGATCTGATAGTA
>JAGPUU010000270.1 GCA_018067325.1 Amphritea sp. | reverse complement strand
CGTAGGAAGCCAGCATTCTTGAATCCGAAATATCCAGCTCACCCATCGACAACAGAGTCTGAGTACCCAGAACAGCGGCGGCAAACGTCAATAGCCAGATTGCCACTTTCGGTCCTAGCTTTCCCTGATAAAACTCTAAGACAGCTGCTCTAAGGCAAAACTGACTACGTTGAGCAAATATTCCAAACATGAATCCCAGTACCAGACCACCAAACGCCATGGTTTCTGATTCGCCCAGATAATCGATCAACCACTCAAAATCCATACTTACACCAACCGGCAGTCACGCTAGCGCGACCTTCACTGTCTAATTAATAACCAATAATGCATTATATAGATATAAGCTTATTACCGCTTGATATATATCAGCCAGCGCCCTTACCAAATAGTGTTAGTTCAACTAATTAGATATGAAAACGTCTCTGTTTATAACGGTATCGCAGTACTGAATTTGTCCCGGCGCAGAGAGATCAATGTCCGAAACTTATTCAAATTAGAGTCCGTGGACAGGTATTTGCGCGTAAAGGCCTCATAGCTCTCCATATCCTCAACCATGAGCATCAACAGGAAATCTACCTCTCCGGTCACCTGATAGCACTGAGTAACTTCCGCTGCCCCATCCATTTTCCGTTTGAAGGCGTCATAAATATCCAGCTGATCTCGCACCATCTCAACTTCAACAATAATATTGATATAGCGACCAACCATTCGGGGATTTATTAGCGCCACTTCCGCCATGATAACCCCCTCCTCTCTCAAGCGACGCACTCTGCGCAGACAAGCCGGAGGCGATAATCCTATCTGTTCTGCCAGGTCCTGATTGCTGATTCGACTATCCAATTGCAGGATATTGAGAATACTCCGATCTATTCGATCCAGCTTATATGACATAAAGGCACTCGATAATGAAATTTTTAGAAACTAATAGATCATTAAATGAAATATTATTTCGTTTACAGGAAGTAATTAAAATAATAAGACATGATTCTCATTTAGACTAGCCTCAGTAATGAATATTCCAGCGGAACGCCATCATGCGGCAGTTATTTAATCAGTTTTTCTTTCACACACTCCCCAGCCTGGCCCGGGAGATCTATGAAGTATGCCTGCTGCTTTTCAAAATAATGATTCCGGTGTTGATCGTCGTGAAGACATTGGAGGAAGTGGGCGCCATCCCTTATATCAGTTTGGCTCTGGAACCTATTATGCATCTGGTCGGCCTTCCTGAATCCATGGGACTGGTATGGACCACTACCCTGCTGACCAACATCTATGGCGGTATGCTGATTTTCTTTCAGTTAGCCCCACAGGAAAACCTAACCGTAGCGCAGGTTACTGTCCTCAGCAGCATGCTGTTAATCGCCCATAGCCTACCAATTGAGTTGCGTATAGTGCAGAAAGCCGGCGTCAGAATTATCGTCGCACTGCTAATCCGAATCCTCTCTGCACTGGCGCTCGGCATAGTTCTACACTTAAGTTACCAGTGGGGAGACTGGCTGCAACAACCCGTAGAACTAATCTGGCAGACGCCAGTGGTCGATGACAGTCTTTTAAGCTGGGGAGTAAGCCAGCTTAAAAGCTTTGCCATGATCATTCTGATCATCACTGCGCTGATGAGCCTGCTACGTTTTTTACGCTGGATACATATCGAACGACTGATGATCTGGATGCTACAACCCCTGTTAAAATTACTGGGAATCAGCACTCAGGCAACCTCCTTAACCATCATAGGCGTGACATTAGGGCTATCTTTCGGTGGCGGACTACTCATCCGTGAGGCTCAGAGTGGTCATATCAGCGCTAAAGACTGCTTCTCCGCACTCTGTCTGTTAAGTCTTTGCCACAGTGTGATTGAAGACACCTTACTGGTTATGACCCTTGGCGCTGATCTCTCTGGAGTTCTATGGGCACGGCTCGCTTTCAGCTTTCTATTTGTCGCCATCATGACCCGCTGGCTGAACTACACCTCCGAAGCATTCCAACAGCGTTGGCTTCTCAATTCTCTCAGCAATGCGGATAAAGATAACCTGAATGCGAACTGACGCACAGGAGCAAAACCGAGGAGTTCTGTTTGCACTATCTGCTTATGGGATGTGGGGATTATTTCCCATCTATTTCAAAAGCGTTGCCTCTGTCAGCCCACTTGAGGTCCTCTCCCATCGAATTATCTGGTCAGTTGTATTTCTGACCCTGTTCATCTTAATTTCAGGACGCTGGCAGGAATTGATTCACAATTTCCGTCAAAAACGTTTATTAGCAAGCCTCAGTGTTTCAGCCATTTTAGTTTCCCTTAACTGGCTAGTGTTCATCTGGGCTGTGGGACAGGGCCGTATTCTCGAAACATCGCTGGGATACTTTATTAACCCACTTATCAGCCTGCTGTTAGGCATGATATTTCTCGGTGAACGGCTTCGAAAAGCACAATGGATAGCAATCCTATTGGCTGTAGCAGGCGTAGGCTATCAACTTGTTCTGGTTGGTAGCCTGCCCTGGGTCGCTCTATTTCTCGCCTGCAGCTTCGGTTTTTATGGTTTATTGCGCAAACGAATAGTCGTTGACCCGTTCTCAGGCCTACTAATTGAAACCTTGTTGCTCAGCCCTTTCGCCCTGCTCTATCTGTTCTGGCTGAACCAGCAAAACCAATTGGCCTTTCTATCTGACAGTATTGAAATGTCCTTGCTACTCGTCGCTGCGGGGATTATTACCAGCCTACCACTCATCTGCTTTGCAGTCGGAGCGCGACGTCTGACTCTGACACTCAACGGACTACTACAGTACACTGCACCGAGTATCGCCTTCTTACTGGCAGTCGTTGTCTACCATGAACCTCTGGATTCAAATCGGCTCGTCACCTTTGCATTGATCTGGAGCGGCCTGATTCTGTTTACGGCTGAAGGAATATGGAGAAACAAAACTACATCCTCTTAACAACCACTTTTTCCCAGCTAAAAAAATACCGGCATAAGCCGGTATTTTGTTTAAATTGAAGCGACGCCTATAGCATTACCTCAAGGCGCTAACTCTTCATATGGCAGACCAACATACTGCTCAGCAATCACCCGACGGCCGTTCTCAGAGTTAAGATAATAATCCAGCTCTGAATCCATAAAGCGTTTAAAGGTAGCGGCATCCATATCGCCAGATTCCATCTGACCAAAATTGTGCAGCATATTGCTCATCCACCAGGAGAAACGCTCACCATTCCATACCCGACGAAGCGCGATCTCTGAATACTGGTTGATACACTCAGGATCATTTTCTTTATATACCCGGGTCATGATCTTGTAGAGAGTTGCCACATCAGATGCCGCAAGATTAAGCCCTTTAGCACCGGTTGGCGGTACAATATGAGCTGCATCACCGACCAAAAACAGACGACCATACTGCATCGGCTCACACACAAAAGATCTTAACGGCGCGATACTCTTCTCAATGCTTGGACCAGTTACCATATTTTCTGCCACATCAGCAGGCAGACGAAGCTTTAACTCATCCCAGAACCTATCATCTGACCAGTCTTCAACGTTATCGGTCAGCGGCACCTGAAGATAGTAGCGAGAGCGAGTTTCAGAACGCATACTTGCCAGGGCAAAACCACGCTCATGCTTACAATAGATCAACTCGCTATTACAAGGAGGTGTATCACTCAGAAGCCCCAGCCAGCCGAACGGATAAACTCGCTCGTGCTCCGTACGTAACTCTTCGGGAATCGTTTGACGGGAAACCCCATGGAAGCCATCGCAACCGGCAATATAGTCACACTGAAGCTCATATTGCTCGCCAGCATGCTCAAAGGTAATAGAGGGCGTATCAGATTTAACATTATGCGGTTGTACTTCAGCCGCTTCATAATAGATTGGCAGGCCTGCTGCTTCACGGGCATCCATCAGGTCCTGAGTAATCTCCACCTGACCATAACAGACCACTGTCTTGCCACCGGTCAGGCCTTTCAGATCGATATGATAACGCTGACCATTCGCAGAGATCTCAAAACCATCGTGAACATCGCCGGATGCATCCATACGCTCAGCGACACCCGCTTCACGTACCAGATCAGCAAAGCCCTGCTCCAGAATACCCGCACGAATACGTCCGAGAACATAGTCTCCCGTTACCCGTTCAACAATAACATTACTAATGCCCTGCTTTGCCAGCAACTGGCCTAACAACAAACCCGACGGACCTGCGCCAATAATAGCAACTTGTGTTTTTATAGTTTTCATAATCGTCTCTTTTCGTACCGCATAGAACAGCAATGTATTTCATTAACCTGCATCTATATTGCTTCGAACAAGAGCGTTAATGAATAGACGATTAGATCTATCGATTGTACTTTTTTGACAGTATAGAGAAAGAGGGGGGCGTTATTATCTTTTGATTTCAGAACAGACTAAACCACTAAATAGATCAAACTTAGTGGTAACTACTTAAGTAAATCCAATGAGTTAAGTAAACGCCAGACACAAAAAAGCCCGCTAAATAGCAGGCCTTTTAAAATAATTGGTCGGGAC
>JAGPUU010000259.1 GCA_018067325.1 Amphritea sp. | reverse complement strand
CTGTAGGGCCGAAGAGCTTGGTACTTCGTTTAGAAACAACCAGACGAGCAGGGGACCAAATACCGTTTCCAACAGCATCAGCATACCCACTTCGGCTGCTGTAATTCGTGTGGGCCCCAAAGTGATTAGAACAAATGCAATCGGGATGATAATAACGCAGAGCAATAGCATCCACCCCCATTCTGCACCTGAGAACGCAAAAGGGGATGCATTAAACAGGCTGGCTAGAGCAATGAAAAGCCCGCCGGTGATCAATGCTGGAGTCATATCTCGATGTTTGACTGCGCGGTCATTGACAAACTTTGCCGACAGCGACAAAGCGCAACAGAGGGCTAAGAGATCACCGGTAAGACTAGGGGCTGACCATGAATCTTTCATTACCCAGCCGATGCCAAACATACAAATGATAATGGCGGCCCAGGTGATGGGAGAGGATTTTTCACCGATAAACAGCCGGGCGGTAAGTGCTGCAAACAGTGGTTGAGCGCTGATGATCACTAGTACATTAGCGACCGAGGTATAGTTTATGGCGGTCACAAAGAATATTGAGCTGAGGGCGTATAGCAGGGCTGAGCGGATACTCGCTCCGTCCCAGTAAAATAGAGGTCTTCCTGGGTGTCGGTATCTGCACCAGAGAGCAACCATCAGGCTTATTAGCAGCCCTCGCCAGAACAGTAGGCTGAAAGACTCCACATCGACTAAACGTATCAACAGGGCATCAAAGCTTAGTACCAGTACTCCCAGTGCTGTTAATAGAAATCCCTTCAGGTATTCAGCGTTCATATCGGTGCTCTTCAGGCGAGTCATAGAGTTCATGGACTTCAAACACCGAATATAAAGAGGGTGTTGAAGTTCGGGCATTGTATCTGTATTCCCGGTAAACAACAGTTCTTACAGCGACATAGGACTGCACTAACAAATTCTTTGGCTTTGTTAACATCTGGCGAAAACAGTACGGAAGTATCATAGTGCTTCTGTTTTCAACTCCTAAACTGGAATCAATGATTTTGGAGATTGATGATGAAGAGATTCATGTTGCGCTTAATATTTACTATTTCACTGATTGTTTCCAGTACAACGCTCTGGTCAATGGAGTTGAGTTCCGGAATTAAACAGCTCTATCTGCAACAGACAGATGGTCAGGAGAAGGAAATAGGTGATATTGAATTTACCGCTTTAGAGGCTGGTCAATACCAATATAAAATCACCCTCGATCATCACCTATTTAAAGATTACTTTCTTTCAATGAAAGAGATGAAGTGTCTTGAGGGCCCCGAGTTGTGGTGCTTTATTCCATACCCTTATAAGCAACCAAGAACCGTCAGTGCTGAGGATATGCGCTGGCTGGAACATGATTTGTTGTTCATGTTTAAGAAGCTGGATGCTTTTGGTGCGAATTTCTGGAATGGTATCTATTACCGGATGGAAGTAACAGAACAAGGGCTTCGTGGGGTTGCTCACGCCCTTGATCTGAATATGTTGGCGTCGCCCCCGGATGACCTGACTACACCGCCGATTGAAGAATTTGATGTTGATGAAGCGGACCTGGAAAAACGCTGGCTGCCTTATCTTGAAATTCGCTAAAATAGGGACCACTTGCGAACAAGTCCCTTGCGTCTCTGAAGCTCCGCAGGGCCTGCACTAGAAGGACGTTTTCTTTGTCAAATAGCTTGAAAAGACCCAGATATATCACTGCGCTATCGTTCGCGCACCTGTTTACTCCATTGCTCGCAGAGAGCACATGATTTATGCGTACCTGTCCTTAGTTTCCAGAGTTATCCATTTAATACCTGAGTTAGGATACAATGCTCTGATTTTAAGGCGAGGTTTTTCGTAGTATGGCTAAGACACTTAAAAACGGTGGACGTAAGACGGCCTCCCTGCATCCGCGAAATCCTCATCAGGGACGCTATGACCTGGATGAGCTTTCTCGGCTCTTTCCCGAACTTAAGGGTTTTGTCTCACCCAACGGCTTCGGCGACCAGAGCATTGATTTTCATAATCCTGACGCGGTAAAAACACTTAATAAAGCGCTGTTGATTAAGCATTATGGAATCAATTTCTGGGATGTTCCTCCCGGTTATCTCTGTCCACCGATTCCTGGTAGAGCGGATTATATTCATCATCTTGCTGACCAGTTGGCTGCGGACAATCAGGGTATTGTACCCACAGGTAGACGTATTAGGGGTTTAGATATCGGTGTTGGTGCAAACTGTATCTACCCACTGATTGGCTCTCGCAGTTATGGTTGGCAGTTTGTCGGTACGGATATTGATCCAATAGCCGTTAATGGAGCCAATCTTATTGCTGAGGCTAATCCTGTTCTTAAAGGGCGAATAGAGTGCCGTTTACAGACCGAGGCTAGGAATCTTTTTAAGGGGATGATTGATCCTTCTGAACAGTTTGATTTCACAATGTGTAACCCGCCATTTCATAGTTCTGCTGCAGAGGCTGAATCAAGTGCTCGGCGTAAGCTGAAAAATCTGGGAAAGGATAGCTCAGATATAAAGCTAAACTTTGGTGGTCAAAAAAATGAACTCTGGTGTGATGGCGGTGAACATAATTTTATCCAGCGGATGGTTTCCCAGAGCCGTGAGTTTGGACGGAACTGTTATCTTTTCAGTTGCCTGATTTCCAAGCAGGAAAATATAGCGCAGGTAAAACGGATGCTTAAGTCAGCATCTGCTAACGATGTCAGAATTGTTGATATGGCGCAGGGACAAAAGGTTAGTCGCTTCGTTGTCTGGACTTTTCTCAGTAAGGAAGAACAGGCTGAATGGCGTGAGCAACGCTGGGACGATAAGTAAGTTATCGTCCTCTGCGTTTCACGTTGACTAAAATCAGTGTTGTAAGGGTTGCTGTAGGAGTTGTGCTGTATTTTCGAGTTCTTCCAGATAAGTTAACAGATCCTCAGTCATTATCTCTGGATGTGCGTTTAGAAGGCTTTTAAGCGTATCTAGTGGTGCTTGCGCACCGTCATGTAGGTTTTGGGTGATAGCGAGTAATAGCGAGGTGAGTACCTCGAGACTTTTAACACGGGACTCTAGATTATATCCGTCCACAGACGTTCCCCCTTGGATAGTCATAACAAAAACGACAGCCGTCATACTGACGAAGCTGTCCCTTGACGCATAAGGAAAGCTTAGTCAAAAAAAACAGATATGGGAGTAAAATGCATGAGATGTTTTCAAGTAGAGATTAATGTTCAGGTAATAGCTTAGATTTCAGCATCTCTTTGCAGAGTTGTCCCAGTGTTTTTATAGCCTCTTCTAATGCCGGATTAGCGCTGTTGACGCAGCAGATGCGCATAAAGTTTTTATACTTTCCTGAAGCAGAGAACAGAGTCCCAGGCGCAATACTGACACCCACCAATTTAGCTTGTTGGTTCAATTCGTTTGTATCAATATGGTCCGATAGCTCAACCCATAATAGATAGCCGCCCTGAGGATAACTGATGCGCGTTCCTTCAGGCATCTCTCGTTTTAACCAGCCAATCACGGCATCACGATCACGTCGGTAATCCTTACGCACCCTGCGAAGATGTTTTTCGTAGTAGCCCTGAGCAATAAATTCAGCCACTGCCATCTGAGTGAGCTTGGGAGTAGAAAGGCTTGATAGATATTTCACCATCATTATATGTTCCCGGTACCGACCAGGTGCGATCCAACCGACCCGAATGCCGGGTGCAATCGATTTTGAAAATGAGGAACAGAGAATAACCCGTCCCTCAGTATCAAATGATTTTATGGTTCTTGGTCGGGGTAGGGTATAGCTCAGGTCACCGTAGACATCATCCTCAATCAGGGGGATATCATAGTGATTAAGCAGCTCGAGCAGGCGCAGTTTGTTTTTGTCCGGCATCGAATAACCCAGCGGATTATTATTCGTTGGTGTTAGTAAGCAGGCTTTGATTGGCCATTGTTCGAAAGCCATCTCAAGCGCTTCAAGGGAGATGCCGGTTTCAGGGTTTGTTGGTATCTCCAGCGCCTTCACACCATTGATTTTAATTGCCTGTACCGAACCGAAGAAGCTGGGTGAATCAACCACCACAATATCACCAGGCTCGGTAACCGCTCTTAGACTACAAGACAGAGCTTCCTGGCAGCCTGAAGTGATAATGATCTCATCGGGGTGAATACGACAGCCAGAATCGACCATGACCCTGGCAATTTGATGACGCAGGGCATCAGAGCCCGCTGCATGTTCGTAGTCGAGAACTCTGTTTGCTGCATTCCGACTGAGTTCAGACATTAATCGTGTTAAAGGTTTGAGAGTAGGTGCCTGAGTATCGGGTAGTGCCAGGCTGAGTTTAGTTGTTTCCTGACTACCATATTCGGTGATCATATGTTGCAACTTTTGCCATTGTGCAACGACCAGTGGCTGCGGCAAAGGGGTGCTGGTGGCGGGCAACTCAGGAGGGGCCTGATGCTGTAGGACGTAGTATCCAGATTTTGGACGGGATTCGATAATACCGTCATCTATCAGCAGACCATAGGCTTCCTGTACTGTAGAGATACTGACGCCGTGTTCCTGGCTTAATCCTCTAACCGAGGGAAGTTTATCCCCTTCATG
>JAGPUU010000251.1 GCA_018067325.1 Amphritea sp. | reverse complement strand
GGAAGAAAAGCCCGGCACAGTGGTGGATAGTCTTGCATATCCCAGATACGACAGTTCAGACTTTCATCTAAATTGATGCAGGGAGTGCCTGCGGGCTTGCCCTCAGGCATATTGGGTATTGGTGTGCTGATATGTGGCGCGATACAACAGGCAGCGCAACCTGAGCGGCATTTCATATAACAATATGTTCCCGTGTTTAAACCGCTATAATAGCGCTGCTTGCTATCCAATATAAGCTCATCAACATAAGCATATCAATAAAAGGCACATTTGCATGGCCCTGAAGCCAACCATCTATAAAGTAGAACTACAGCTGAGTGATACTGATCGGCACTGCTACGAAACCTGTAATCTGACGTTGGCACAACACCCCTCTGAAACACTTCAGCGGATGATGGTGCGCTTGCTCGTTTACGGTATTAACTACCATCAGGACTTGAGTTTTACCCGAGGATTATCCAGTACTGATGAACCTGAACTCTGGCAGGTAGGACTTGATGGTCAGGTTGAGCATTGGATCGAGCTAGGACAAGCTTCACCGGATCGTATACGAAAAGCGGTGAGCAGGGCGCCAAAGATTTCCCTTTATGCTTATGGTCGAGAGGTTGATGTCTGGTGGGAAAAGCAGGGGCAGGCTCTTTCTGATCTGCCCAAAGTGACTGTATTCCGATTTGAAGACAGCGATGTCGATCAGTTAGAAAGTTTTGTGAGCCGTTCTATGCAATTGTCTTTGACGATTAGTGATGGCGAACTGTATCTGAGTGATAACGTTAATCACCTGAGTTTGAAGGCCGTAGAGCTTCAAGTTAATAAGTAATTAAGCTAAAAAAAACAGTGAGATAGGGGGGGAGTGATCCGGGCCCTGCTGCGTAAGTAAGTTCCTGCTGGAAAGAACCTGCGTCGGTTTGAGAAGGGCCCGGATAGTTATCAGTCTATACGGTATTGAGTTTGGTGCAATAAATCTTCCTGAACATTGGCTGAATAATTTCCCAATCTGGGTAGTTTTGTAGCTATGTGAAGTTAGCGTTTTTCCATCGCTTCCATCATCGCCAGCTCCTGTTTGGTGAACCCCGCTTTGAGTCGTGCTTCATAGTTAAACGGGCCTTTCACGGGTCCGTTCATATATTTCCAGAGCAGGTCGATAAAGGTCTGATTGGGATCGAGTTGGCGCTCTGTGCATTGATAATGGTACCAGCGGGTGCCTGAGCTGACATGTCCAACCTCTTCATTGGCGATCATGGTAAGAATCTCCACCATTTTCTTGTCACCTAGCTGATCGAAACGTTGTATTGCTTTGGGAATTACATCCAGTGCTCGGGCTTCGAACACCCGATGAACAATACCCATTCGTTCGAGCATATCGCCACCGGTGTCTACGGCCATACTCCAGAGTTCTCCATGGGCAGAGAAACTTCCATAGTCATAGCCCATCTCCCGCAAGCGACCACGGAGCGCGATAAAGTGATTGGCTTCTTCACCAGCGCATTGCATCCAGTCAGCATAAAACTCTTTGGGCATATCCCTATAACGGTAAACTGAATCCAGTGCCAGATTAACGGCTGTCAGTTCAATATGTGCTAATGAATGAATTAGAGCAGCCCGGCCTTCCTCTTTACCAAATTTACGTTTATTAACTTTGCTAGGCGCTACTATTTCAGGTTTATCGAGTCGTCCTGGCTGGTTGAGTAGTTCCGGTGGAGTACCCTCTAGCCATTTCAATTCTCCGGCATTCCAGCGGCTGACAACTTGCCGGGTCTGTTCGATCTTCAGATCAGGGTCCGCAGTAAGGAAAGCCTGTTTCGTTTGTTCGTATAGATTTTGCAAAGGAATACCGACGTGATAAAAAATTTGCAGCAATTGTACCTTCTGGAAGGTTTACATTGGAGAGGGAGATGATTTTTTTATGATTTGAATCGCTACTGTCCACCGTAGCGAGGGGTGAACATAGATCGAAGCAAATTAATTACCAATGATTGTATGAGCGCTGGTGACGAAATTTACGGTAATCATAATGTCGGGAGTCGCGGATAATTATTTGTCGACTGTGGCGGCTATTATTGAAATGACGATTGTGTCCAGGGACTTCATAGCGGCTAGGAGAATAATGTTTCCTATATTGCTTATGTTGGTTATAACTATGTTTTTTGTCGCTATGATTGTTATAACTACGATGACCGCTGTTGCGATAGTGACGCTGTGATCTATATCGATCTGATCTGTTACTTAATCGGTCGTTATAGAAATGGTTACGGTCGAAGTAAAGGTGGCTACTGAACTGACGGTCGCTGATATATAGGCGTAGATTGCCCGTGTCGATAGTGATACCCCCATGGATACGGATATCGCTATCTGCCTGAAGGGTCAGTGGAAGGCAGCACAAAATAAATAACAGGCTTCTTAGATAATACATAATTCAACCTCATCTCTGAGTTAAATTTTAGTCTATCCAGAAGCCTGATGAGTCATTTTCTAGTGGATCATTTTTCAGCTTAAAGCCGTGCCAGATTCAGCCTGTGTACAGCTACAGCTACAGCTCAGGTACAAACCGGGCAGGCCAGCTGCCGCGAAGTACCCCGAAGATCAATCGTCTCAATTTGTACCAGTAGGTGCCAAACAGGACGATAAATACGCCAAAACCGATGAAAATTATCAGTGGCAAATTACTGCTATCAAGAAGGTTGCTGCTGACGACCTGAAAGATTGCGTAGATCGCATATGAAAGACTTGATACCAGCATCGCGCGACGATCCACAAAGAGCGCGGTGAGCAGGAATATTGTGAAGAACAGTAGCAGTGCGATCTCGCGGTTAGTGCCCGCCTCAAGTAGTCCTGTTTGACTGAACAGAAGCGTAGTCATCATTCCATGGACAATCAGAGGAGACGCCAGTAAGTGGAGCCAGAATCCGCAGTCACTGGCGCGTAGCTGGCGTTTGCGGTCGCGGGCATCAAAACTCATTGCTGTGACGAAAACGATCAGTCCAAGCACAGTGAAAAGTATCTGATGTTTGAACATATCAATACCAACAGTGCTGACCGTTGCGGCGACAAGCCCTGCTGCGACCGGCAGCAGGCTGAAAGGCATTCGGTAACGTAGGTAAAACAAGAATGAACAACCGCTGAGGGTGAGAAACTGTAGGGTTGCCGTTTCAAACTCAGAAATGCCCAGGGCTTTACTGATAAAATAGAGTGTTGATATCAGGATGGCGATGCCTGGTAGCGCCAGCCTGCGAATACGCACAAGCCACTCTGCAGCGCCAAGAAAAAGCGCCGCCGGCAGTAACCACTGTAACTGAGTCAGATCCATTGCTGCGACAGAGAAGGTTACAAACAAAACCCCTAAGGTGATAAATATATCACCGAAATTTCGGACGAACCGTAGTTGCTCTTCTCCGGCGGGTTCATCTGTTTCTTCAGCTGTACTAAAAGCGATTAGTTGCTGAAGCTGTTGTTGAGAGATGATGCCTCGTTGGGCCGCTCTCTCAAGAGTATCTCTGTCCACAATGTATCCCAAAGGCATTTAAAAGCAGTAGCTTAGACCTTTTTTGCCGCAGAGGTAAGGGGGTAGACATCGTTCGAGGGTTTAGCGTTTTCGAATGCCAATTTGTCGTCCGATATTTGCCGGTTTAGCAATAGCAGACTGCTTTTCTGCCATCTTGTCTATCTCTAACGCTACAGTAGCTGGGAACTCGCAGCTGCTGCGGCTATTGAGATCGACGCACATAGCCATCTGTTCCAGTGTCGAAGCAAGGTATTCTGTGCCGTCGTCAGCTTGAGCGTACATCTCAAAGTAGAGGTGCAGGCGCTTAGTATCATGATCTATGAGTTGGCAATGGATCTCTACTGGCTGATCTAGTACGACTTCACTGTTATAGGTGATATGATTTTCCAATACCATCCAGGAGATGCCAGTTGCCTCAGTGACCTTTTCACTCAGCCCCAACTGACTGACCAGCTCAGTACCTGCCAGATCGAAGATCAGTACATAGTAAGCAACGTTCATATGGTTGTTATAATCCAGCCACTCTTGTTTGATCTGAGTGCGATATATAACCGGTGCTTTATCAGACATCAGTATCCCTTTTTCTTAATTCTGTTCAGTTTTAGTTTCAGCGTTTTGCTTTTCTGCTTCCTTAGATGCTTGTTGCTCTGCATTCCAAGCCTGTAGTTCTTCGTAATAAGTATCCCAAACACAGGGAGTACATGCGCTTTCACAGCATTCATAATCACCGGGCGGTGTGGGTTTTTCTGTACTCATGAAACGTCCAAATAGTCTAGATTGATCTAATTCCGAGTATTTTACTGTGTTTTTACCCTGTCGCCCAGTAAACATCAGTCGTAGGCCGCTTTTTTACTACCTGTCAGAGGCGCTTTCTGCGACAATAAAGACCCTCGAAATAAGTAGTCTCGCTGAATCCCCATGAAAAAAACTGCACCAGATCTGTTTTCCTATCCTCGCTACTGGGCTGAATGCTTTGGTATCGCCCCATTTTTGCCAACCAGTCGCAAAGAGATGGAACAACTGGGTTGGGATAGCTGCGATATCATTATTGTCACCGGTGATGCCTATGTCGATCATCCAAGTTTTGGTATGGCCGTGATGGGGCGTTTGTTAGAGGCGCAGGGTTTTAGAGTCGGGATTATTGCTCAGCCAGATTGGCGCAGTGCTGATCCTTTCATGGCGTTAGGAAAGCCCAATCTCTATTTTGGTATTACCGCGGGTAATATGGATTCGATGATTAACCGTTATACGGCTGATCTGCGTATGCGTCATGATGATGCTTATACTGCCGGGGGTAAAGGAGGAGAGCGTCCAGATCGGGCGGTAATCGTTTATAGCCAGCGCTGTAAAGAAGCCTATACCGATGTGCCGGTGGTGTTGGGAGGTATTGAAGCTAGTCTGCGGCGTATAGCTCAGTATGATTACTGGAGCAATAAAGTGCGTCGCTCTGTTTTGATGGACGCGACCGCTGATATTTTGCTTTATGGCAACGCTGAGCGGGCGATTGTTGAATTGAGTCATGGACTTGCTGCCGGCAAGAGCCTGGATGAACTCGGACACCTTCGCGGTACTGTGCATATACGCCAGCGACCGCCTGCTGGTTTTGTCGAGCTGGACTCAACCCGGATAGACTGGCCGGGTAATATCGATAAGCTACCCAACCCATACGACTTTGGTAATGATCAGAGCGGTGCTGATAAACTACTAGACCCGACAAATAAGCGTTGCGGTGCTGATAGTTCGGTTAATGGGCTGGTTGAAGAAGACCACGTTGCTCCGATACGTATTATTCCGATGCCGTTAAAGCGCAAAGAAAAGCTTGATGCTGAGACCACCTATGTTCGGCTCCCATCTTTTGAAAAAGTCGCTAAAGATTCGTCACTGTATGCCCACGCATCCCGGGTGCTACATCAGGAATCAAATCCGCATAACGCCAGGGCATTGATTCAGAAACATGGTAACCGTGAGATCTGGGTCAACCCGCCTCCGATACCCCTGGAAACTGCTGAGATGGATGGCGTCTTTGGTTTGCCCTATCAGCGGGTTCCTCATCCTCGCTACGGAAAGGATAAAATTCCCGCTTATGACATGATCCGCTTTTCGATCAATATCATGCGTGGGTGTTTTGGTGGCTGTACTTTTTGCTCTATTACCGAGCACGAAGGACGGATTATTCAGAGCCGTTCCCATGAATCGATTTTGAGCGAAATTGAGGATATACGGGATAAAGTACCGGGCTTTACTGGGTCTATCTCTGATCTTGGTGGACCGACCTCAAATATGTATTTCCTCAATTGTAACGATGATGAAATCCAGTCTAACTGCCGTAAGCTTTCCTGTGTGTATCCGGTCATCTGTAAAAACCTGGATACTGATCATAGTCCGACTACTCAGCTGTACCGTAAGGCGAGGAAGATGGAAGGGATTCATAATATTGCTATCGCTTCCGGCTTACGTTACGACCTTGCGGTAAAAGACCCGGAATATGTGCGAGAGCTTGTAACCTATCATGTAGGCGGTTACTTGAAGATTGCACCTGAGCATAGCGAACAGAATACGCTCAGTAAGATGATGAAGCCGGGAATGGATACCTATTATGATTTCAAGAAAATGTTTGATCGGTTCTCCCGTGAGGCGGGTAAAAAACAGTACCTGATTCCTTACTTTATAGCCGCGCATCCCGGCTGTGAAGATGAAGATATGCTTAGTCTTTCGCTCTGGCTGAAAGACAATGATGTCAAAGTAGATCAGGTACAGAATTTCTACCCCTCACCGATGTCTTTAGCGACGGCGATGTATTATTCAGAGAAAAATCCTCTGAAACAGGTAACCTATAAAAGCGAGACCCTTTATATCCCTCGGGATAAAGATCAGCGTAAAGCTCATAAAACGCTGCTGCGCTATCATGATCCGGAAAACTGGCCCGCTTTACGGGTGAAGTTGAAAGAGATGGGGCGAGAAGATCTCATCGGCACTCGTCCAGGGCAGCTGGTAACGCCGGAAGAGGAGCCCAAGCATCGGGATAACGGCGCAAGAGCTAAGCCGCGTAACAACGCGACGCCGATGTCAAAAGCCGGCGTGCGGGGGAAAAAAACGGCTGCTGCGCGTCAGGGTAAAAAGCGCAAAGGTGCGGGGCAAAGTAGTATTAAAAAGCAGCAGCGTTAAAAACAGCAGTGATTGAAAGACATTACTCATGATGATTCTGTAGGGATATCAGATCAGCTTGCCTTAGAGCATATCGTAAGATTCGGTTATACGGCGTTTGAGAGATCGTTCTTCCATGTAATCTTCAATCATCTGACGGTTAGGCTTTTTGCGATGATCCCGTTTTTTACGTTTGGGTTCCGGGTCGCTATAGAGACCGCTGTTGATATCACTCAGATCATCAATTGACAGGTCATCCAGACGAATTTTGCTGCTCATACATAGGTTCCAATGATTGCGTTTTATTGTTAGGTCAATAAAACCCTTTGCAGATGAAATTCAGATGACGTACTGGTTAAAGTTTAGTAACAGAAATGTATCGACGGTCTGTGTCAGGCATTAAAAAGAGCAGCTGTTAGCTGCTCCTATTTATTATAGAGCTCAGTCGTCATAGAACTCGCGCAGTTCGCGATTAAGTTCGCGCTCCTCCCTAAGCTTCTCAATACGTTTACGTTTCTCTATATCGCAGCAATACTGCTTTTCTATGCCACCCATCTCGATCTCAGTGTCTTGAGAGTCGTCATCGATATCGAGGGGATCGACAGTGGTATCTTCTTTTATCTCTGTCATGATTTCGCTCTTCACATGCAAATGGCTGAATAATACGTAAATCAAACTAGCCAGTACTGATTAAACATATGATCAAACCTGCTTGTCTTGCCGGTTCGTGTCTATCCTGATTATGGGTCAATATTTTCCTGGGTAAAATGATTTTTTTTGCATGAAATAGGAGGATGTGTTGAATTTTTTTCGAGATTAAAAAATGGCAAAATGCAAAATAAATGCTAGGTATCAAAAGCGAAAAAAAACGCCCATCAGGGCGTTTTTAAAATAAGCATGCAGTTAACGGTTCTGCAAAGCGGCTATACGATCATCTAATAGTGGATGAGAGGCCATCAGAGCCATTATGCCGCTTTTCATGTGACTGCTAATGCCAAAGGCGGTTAGGGTCTCAGGCATCTGGTCAGGGATGTTGGATTCGGCTTTGAGGCGCTGTAATGCTCCAATCATCGCATGGGGAGATGCCAGTGACGCGCCAGCTTCATCGGCTTTAAACTCTCTTCGGCGACTGAACCAGCAGACAATTGTTGAGGCAAGGATGCCTAGCACAATCTGAGCCACGATAGTGGTAATGAAATACCCAAGCCCGTGTCCTTGCTCATTTTTGAGAATCACACGATCGACAAAGTGGCCAATAATACGGGCGAAGAACATGACAAAGGTATTTACGACTCCCTGAATCAGGGCAAGGGTAATCATGTCACCATTGGCGACGTGACCGATCTCATGGGCAAGAACCGCTTTGATCTCCTCTTTACGAAAACGTTGTAGTAGTCCTATGCTAATGGCAACCAGCGCTTTGTTTTTATTCCAGCCGGTGGCGAAGGCGTTTGCCTGTTGAGCCGGGAAGATGCCAACCTCAGGCATGCCAATCTGTGCCTTGTCAGCGAGTTCTTTAACTGTATCCAGCAGCCATTGCTCGTCTGCGTTTCTTGCCTGAGTAATGATTTCGGTTCCAGTACCTTTTTTTGCCATAAACTTTGATAGCAGAAGAGAAACTATCGAGCCCGCAAAACCGAACACCGAACAGATAATCAGCAGGTTTCCAAGATCGAGATCTATACCGTTAGCCTGAAGAGAGGAGCCAACGCCAAAAAAGCTCAAGGCCACACTGGCCAGCAGGATAACCGCCAGGTTGGTTAGTAGGAAAAGACCGATTCGCATCATAATAGTCAGTGCTCATATTTAATTACATTGATCATATAGATATAGGCAATGAGATTAAGTTTCAACTGCATTAAGCATCTAAGGGATAAAAAACTGGTCCACGGATAGGCAGATCACTATAATCGCGACTTCTTTACGAAGTGATGATGCAAACGGATCTTTCATGCAGGTTATTTTTGACTCAATTTCAACGCAATTAGCTAGTACGTCAGGTGAAGTGCGGCGCTTATTTCATGGCCGTGGACGCTGTTTTCCCGGTTACGAACAGTTAGTTATCGATCTGTTGCCACCGGTGGCGATTATTCGATTGTTTACAGAGCATCCACCTGAACTGATTGAGCAACTGAATCAGTATTTTCAGCAGCTGGATAATGAGCTAAAGCCCGAAGTGCTTGTTGTGCAGCATCGATACCGTCGAGAAAGCTGTATTGAAGTGCTGTGGAACAACAGCGATGTTGACCCTGAACAGTTGCTACAGGTGCAGGAGCTGGGGCTTAAGTATCACGTTCGTCCTCTTAAAAATCAGAACAGTGGACTGTTTCTTGATATGCGAGAGGGTCGCCGTTGGATTAAAGAGCACAGCAAAGACAAAAGTGTACTTAATCTGTTTGCTTATACCTGTGGCTTTTCAGTTGCGGCGATTGCCGGCGGTGCTGAGCGGGTGGTTAATCTGGATATGAGTCGCGGGGCGCTGAATACCGGTAGAGAAAATCACAGGCTCAATCAGCATCCGATGGAAAGGGTAAAGTTCCTCTCTCATGATCTGTTTCGTTCCTGGGGTAAGCTTAAGCGTGAAGGGCCTTATGATCTGGTTGTGATAGATCCACCGAGCTTTCAAAGGGGTAGTTTTGTTGCCACTAGCGATTATCGGAAAGTGTTGAGACGGCTGCCTGACTTGACAAAAGATCAGGCTGAGGTGCTTCTGTGCCTTAACTCGCCCCAGCTGGACAGTGATTTTTTGATTGGGCTTGTCGAAGAGAACTGTCCTGAGTTTGTGTTTATTGAACGAATTGCAAACCCAGAAGATTTTCTGGACCAGGATGCGGAACAAGCGCTCAAGGTTTTGTTATTTAGAAAGGCGCTATAAGGGCCTGAATGGAAAGTGTTAATGTGGATAGGAATGCAATGAATTTGATCTGCTTGGATTTGGAAGCCAGTGGCTTAGGGCCAGGCTCCTATCCGATAGAAGTTGCATGGAAAGGTATGGCAGAAGGATGTGATAACTTTTTGATAGACCCAGGTTCAGTCTCTGAATGGACCTTTTGGGATGACTTCGCTGAAGAGATGCATGGTCTATGTCGTGTTGAACTTAGCCAGAAAGGTATTGCAGCGGTCGAGGCTTGTGACCGTCTTAATGCTGCCCTGCAAGGGCAGGATGTTGTTAGTGATGCCTGGGAATTTGATAGTTTTTGGCTTCGTCGTTTATTTGAGGCAACCGAACGGACGATGCAGTTCAGGTTGATTGGGTTATCTGAGGTGTTGAGTCCCGAAGAGTTGATACAATATCGCTTTGTTTGTAAGGCTCAGTTACGCAGGCATCGGGCGATGGCTGATGTCGACCATATTCTCCAGGCTATTCGTAGCGTGAAATATACTGCGGAGCCATAAGCAGAGCCCTTTAGTAGAATTATAAATAGTAAAAAGGCAGCTCAGGCTGCCTTTTTTTGTGAAACGATTGAGGTTTTCTAGATCAGTCCATCCAGGCCAGATTCTACCTGGAGTGCTTCTTCAGAGACGGCCGCAATATTGGCCGGAAGTCCTGCCAGTTCTGTTTCCGCTTTAGGGAACATCGCGATAACTTCTTCCAGAGGCTGCTGTTTTCCTATAGAAGCATTAATGTAACAAGCGATATGTAGAACTGCACATAGGGACGAGGGCGTCTCTGCGGTCATAGGCTGTCTGTGGTAGCGTACCGTGTCACCTAAGTTTGCGGGGAACTGCCAAAGCGCTAATAGTGCCTGACCGGCTTCAGGGGTTGTGAAATTTAGTCGTTCCCTCTCAGCATCAGAACGGTTGCAGTCAGATTGCTCAACCAGCACTTGAATCGCTTCCGCCAGTTTTGGTTTAGTGATATGCAGCAGCAGTCGCCCGATATTGTGGATGAGCCCTACAGTGAATGCGGTATCCGGATCAACATCGTTACTTTTTTCTGCGTACCATTTTGTCAATGCAGCAACTCTGAAAGAATCAGCCCAGAACTTCTTAAGATCCAGACCTTCAACCTCTTTTACTGAGCCGGCAATCCCAGAAGCGATAACCATCGTTTTCAACTGAGTCATTCCCAGCATGACAACCGCTTCGTTAATTGAAGAGACTTTACGGCTTAGCCCGAAGTGAGCTGAATTCACCAGACGTAAGATTTTCAGAGAGAGTGTCTGGTCTTTAATGACTTTGTCAGCGATGTCTCCATAATCAGCGTTAGGATTGTTCAGTTGTTGAATCAGTTCCCGCACAATATCGGGTACATTAGGCAGTTTGTGTGTTTGTGCTAATAGTTCGCGAACTTCCATAACCACTCCATAGATAATAAACACTAACGAGTTTTCTATAGAAAGAAACTCTGGTGTTAGATTTTTGGTCTACCTATAGATTCCGCCGAATATGACGCGTTTGCAACAACAATGAAACTCACTATGGGAGGTCTACTGATCCGGCTGATAACACCGGATCAGGAAGGGGGCAGCTGCTTAATCTAAATGATTTAAGCAAAACGTTTGAGCTTATAGATTGAGTTTTTAGTCAAGAACCATAAGCCCATAAATAGGGCATCAGATATTTAGTACGTGCTTCTCAATATGAGCGCGTAATTCTTCATACTGTCCCATCTCTTCTGGCGTGAAGTAGAACTTGTAGAAATTGCGCTCTACCAGACTGCCTTTAGAATCGCCAATACGCTCTTTCGTACTCGAATAGCTATACGCCATTTGGAGATGGATTACCCGAGTGTGAGGGGCAATAGTAATGTTATGATTTTCGAGATCAAAGCGGGTCTTGGTCTCTTTGATTGTATAGAAAGAGATTTCAGCAGCATGACCCAGATTGATCAGAAAGTTACTGGTTACCGGCATGATATGGTTTTTTTCCATGCCATTGTGTTCCATGAAGATACCGCAATTTTTCTTGATCTTAATAAACATACAGTTTCCGCGAAGTGAGTTAATTGTTATCTCTGGTGAACCGATTTAAATTGTTGCCAGAGTATATGTCTGTTTTATAACAGCGAGGTTACAAAGTATAGAGCTTGGGACGGAAATAAAAAAAGCGATACAGTGATCGCTTTTTTTTAACCATCATTCCTGAGAGTAGTTTTTCAGGAATAGTGCGATGCGGTCGATGGCATCACAGAGTTCATCTTCTCTGGGGAGAAACACCAAACGGAAATGCTGGGTGTCTGGCATATTAAAACCACTACCCTGAACAATCAGAACTTTCTGTTGTTGCAGTAGATCCAGCGCCATCTTCTCATCATTCTTGATGGGGTAAACTGTCGGATCAAGTTTAGCGAAAAGATACAGAGCGCCTTGAGGTTTAACGCAGGAAACTCCTGGGATCTCATTCATCTTTTGTGTAGCAATATCGCGCTGATCGTAGAGTCGTCCACCTGGGACAGTTAACTCGTTGATGCTTTGGTAGCCTCCCAGCGCAGTCTGGATGGCGTGTTGTGCCGGGACGTTGGCGCATAAACGCATGCTGGCGAGCATGTCGAGTCCCTCGATATAGTCCCGGGCCTGATGTTTTGGTCCGGTAATTATCATCCAGCCAGACCGGAAGCCCGCTGCCCGGTATGCTTTGGACAAACCATTAAATGTCAGGCAGAGCACTGTATCGGTGAGTGAGGCGAGTGGTATCGCCTTAGCGTCGTCATAGGTGATCTTATCGTAGATCTCGTCAGCGAAGATAATCAGATTAAATTCTTCAGCCAGAGCGATGATCTGTTGTAGAACCGATTCGGAATACACAGCGCCTGTCGGATTGTTCGGGTTGATTACAACGATTCCCCGGGTGCGCTCAGTAATTTTACTGCGGATATCGTTTATATCAGGGGCCCAGTCTTTCTCTTCGTTACAAAGATAATGAACGGGATTACCACCTGATAAGCTTGCAGCGGCTGTCCATAGTGGATAGTCCGGTGCAGGAATAAGTAGTTCGTCATTGTCATTCAATAAGCCCTGGGTTGCCATGACGATAAGCTCGCTGACACCGTTGCCCAAGTAAATATCTTCAATACCAACGTTTGGG
>JAGPUU010000248.1 GCA_018067325.1 Amphritea sp. | reverse complement strand
GATCCGTAATGTCACTGAGAAATTACGTCAGCTACCATTGATTCGAGCTTATAACCAACCAGCAAAAGAATCTCGTCGCTTTGCCCGGCAATCAGAAAGGTTGATGGAGAGTCAGGTCAGGCGAGCCAGAACCTCGGCTCTGATGCGAGGGATGAATGAAGCCGTTTTACTTTTTGCCATGTTAGCGTTGATTAGTACCGGGCTCTATCTACAGCGAAGCGAAGTACTTAGTGGCCAGTATATGGCGGTATTGATGACGGCCGCTCTTTACCTATTGGGGCAGTTGCGACGGTTAACCCGTTTGTATGAATTCTGGACGCTGAAAAAAGTTGCCGAAAAAAAGCTAATGCAGTTTTTATCTAGGGACTCTCTCTCAGAAGGCCGGCGGAGAAGGCTTAAAGGTGAGTTTAAGTTAGAGTTACAACAAGTAGCCTGTGACGGTCGCCTATATCCGCAATCATATCAGATCAAATCAGATAGCCGGATTCAGTTAAAAGGGAACTCTGGAAGTGGTAAAAGTACGCTGTTATCAGTGATTGCAGGATTGACTCAGATGACAGCTGGACAGATCTTATTATGTGATAAACGCTATAAAAACTATCAAGCCAGATTGATTAGTCAGCAGATCTGTCTTGTCAGCTCTGATCTTCCATTGCTCAGGGGAAGTCTGAAAAAGAACCTTCTATATGGTGCTCGCTCATTGGCTGAAGAAGACCTGAAGAGTGTACAAAACCTTTGCCAGCTGAACAGCTCACAAGAGTTACCGGAGGGTCTACAAACTGAGCTAGAGGAAGGCGGAGCTAATCTTTCTGCCTGCCTGAATTATCGGATTATGTTGGCTCGTGCGCTGTTGCGTAAGCCTGGGTTGTTACTTCTTGATGAAGATGTTGCGCATCAGAGCTCTGTTGTTCAGGAGGTTCTAAGAGAGGTTGCTCAAGCATTTCAGGGGGCAATGCTACTCTGTGCGGACTTTCAGGACGCGGAACAAATATGTCCACAATGCTGGATGTTGAACAGCAGGTCTGAAAAGACCGAGGCAGTTGATAATCAGAATGTTATTTTAATGGAGCATTATGCAAAAGGTAAATGAGCTACTGCCTTCTCCGGGAGAGGCACAGAAAGTAAATTTCCCCGCTATCTCTGGTTTGCCCTTCTGGTTGTATCAGCCTCGCAAGGTCCGCAATATGCAGCGTATTCTAGTCGTTGTACATGGTATATCTAGAGATGCCGAAGAGCAGCTGGACTGTTATCGTGCGATGGCGGACGAACTGGGATGCTGGCTGGTGGCTCCGCAATTTAAAAGTAGAGCCTTTCCTCGATATCAGCAGTTGTGCGCGGGCTCTGGGCAGCCCCGTGCGGATATTGCGTTGAATAGTTTCCTGGCGCTATGGCGGGGAATGCATGGTCAGCCCTATCTTAAAATCTGGTTGGCGGGTTATTCAGGTGGAGCTCAGTTCGCACACCGATATGCCCTGCATCATCCGCAACAGATCGCTGCGATGATATTGGGGAGTGCTGGTTGGTACAGTTTTCCTGATCATCAGGTTAAGTACCCCAGAGGTATTTCGAATACACAGGCGCTAGACTCGGTAAGGCTTGAAGAGATGCTAGATATCCCGATGTTGGTTACCGTAGGAGATGAGGATATTGTTAGAGATAGTAGTCTGAAAACTTCTAAAAACCTTGATAGGCAACAAGGTGCTAACCGGCTTGAAAGAGCACGCAACTGGTGTGAACTGGTACGACAGTTACAGCAGGCGAAAACATATACACCGGTCCAGTTTAAGTTACTCAAGGGGCAGGGACATAACTTTTATAAAAATATGCAGCAGGGGGGAATGGCATCACTGGTACTGCAATTTCTGCTGCAAAGTGAGGGAAGTAATAATGAGCAAAATACGAATCCTGTTGATCAGTGTAGCGATAATAGCTATCTCAGGGTGTCAAACTAAGCAGGGAAGTGCGCAGCTCAAATCTGCAGAGCTTCAACATCTATTTAGTGAAAGAACGGTTGAGTCTTACAACCTGATTAACGGTTCAAGCAGTTTCACCTACTATGGAAAAGATGGCCAGGTTTCACAGAAGCGCTATTGGGAGAATCGCAAAGGAAAGTGGCGGATCAGTGATAATATGATTTGTCTGCAGATGGCGCATAAATCAGAAAGCTGCAGAGCCGTGTATCTGGAGGGTGATCGTTACTACAAGTATCGTACTGATGATCAAGGGCAGCCTCAGAAAATTATCCGTTATCGTCAATTCCTGACCGGCAATCGGATATAGTCTGAGCCACTTTCATGACTACTGCATCGCTTGTGTAATACAAGTTATGCAGTCTCAATGAAAAATTAAGGCTTGGTCCAGATTCTCAATCCAAGTGCTCTGCCAGGTGATCAACCAGCATCCTGACTTTAGACGACAGATGGCGGTTATGGGGATAAAGTGCCCAGACCCCCTCGCCGGCGTGTTGATAGTTTTGTAATAGTGAAACCAGCTCACCACTTTCAAGATATGACTCAACATAATATTGGGGTAGTTGGACTATCCCGATCCCTTTCAGCGCGGCATCCAGTATCGCTTGTCCGCTATTACAGTGCAGGTTTCCACTGACTCTGATATTACGTTCCTGCCCCTGTTCCAGAAAACGCCAGTACTCCAGCGTGCCAAGCAGGCAGTTATGGTGATTCAGTTCAGTCAATACATGAGGTTCACCATGGATAGCGAGGTAGGCCGGAGAGGCACAGACATAAAGTTGTCGAGAGATTAGTTGCCGGGCGATCATGCTTGAATCTTCCAGCTTTCCTAAGCGGATGGCTAGATCGTATCCGGATGCGACCAGGTCGACGGTCTGATTGGTTAGATGACACTGAACCTCTAGCTCAGGGTAGAGGCAGATAAAGTCATTGATCAGCGGTGCTATTTTTTGTTCACCATAGGTGGCCGGTGCGGTTATCTTCAGTTTACCCCGAGGCGTGTTTTGCAGGTTAGTCACTGCGCGTTCAGCTTCTTCCAGGCCATTCAACAGATGTCGGCAGTATTGATAATAGGTCTGGCCCGCTTCGGTAGCAGTTACTTTACGAGTGGTGCGGTAAAACATTTTTGTGCCCAGACGATTCTCTAAGGCACTGATTTGTCGACTCACCTGAGCCGTAGAGATCCCCAGTTTTTTAGCTGCCGCAGTGAAACTGGCTGTTTCTGTCACAGCTATCAGCTCAGAAACTCCTTCCCAGCGCCTCATTGTTACATCCTCGTAAAAGTATATTAACAAAACAGTAGATTATCTTGTTTTCATAAACAACTACAATGAATACTTAGTTTGTTACGTTGCTCATTAAAGTAACCCAGAAAGAGTTGAAGAAAATGACCATGATTAAATCTAAAGCTGCAATTGCCTGGGGACCGAATCAGCCCCTGTCTATAGAAGAAGTAGATGTTATGCCACCTCAGGCGGGAGAAGTGCTGGTGCGCATTGTTGCCACGGGTGTTTGTCATACCGATGCTTTCACTCTGTCAGGTGAAGATCCTGAAGGAATTTTTCCGGCGATTTTGGGTCATGAGGGCGGCGGTATTGTTGAACAGATCGGCGAAGGCGTGACCAGTGTTGAGGTGGGTGATCATGTTATTCCGCTATACACGCCAGAGTGTGGTGAGTGTAAGTTCTGTAAATCAGGCAAAACCAACCTTTGTCAGAAAATTCGTGAGACTCAGGGTAAAGGCTTAATGCCAGATGGCACTACCCGTTTCTATAAAGATGGTCAGCCTATCTATCACTACATGGGTTGCTCAACCTTCTCTGAATATACGGTGCTACCGGAGATATCTCTGGCCAAAGTAAACAAAGAAGCACCTTTGGAAGAAGTTTGTCTGCTGGGCTGTGGCGTGACTACCGGTATGGGTGCGGTAATGAATACCGCTAAAGTTGAAGAGGGCGCTACGGTAGCTATCTTCGGTATTGGTGGTATCGGCCTGTCTGCAATTATCGGTGCAACGATGGCTAAAGCCAGCCGCATTATCGCTATTGATATCAATGAGTCCAAGTTCGATCTAGCCCGCAAACTGGGAGCTACCGATTGCATCAATCCTAAGAAATATGACAAGCCAATACAGGAAGTGATCGTTGAGTTGACCGATGGCGGCGTGGATTACTCTTTCGAGTGTATAGGTAATGTAGACGTGATGCGCTCAGCGCTTGAATGTTGTCATAAAGGCTGGGGGGAGTCAGTCGTTATCGGTGTTGCCGGTGCTGGTCAGGAGATCTCTACCCGCCCGTTCCAACTGGTTACCGGGCGAGTCTGGCGTGGTTCTGCCTTTGGTGGTGTTAAGGGGCGCTCTGAGCTGCCTGAAATCGTTGAACGCTATCTCGAAGGTGAGTTTGCTTTGAGTGACTTCATAACTCATACCATGGGCCTTGAGGATATTAATACAGCCTTTGATCTGATGCATGAAGGCAAGAGTATACGTAGTGTCATTCATTACGATAAGTAACCGTCAACAACGAAGGCTGTCATCTTAGTGGTGACAGTTTTTAGGACCGGTTCTGAGGAAAGTATCTATGAGTCTTGAACTTGTAAGTCAGACGAAGAGTTTTGGTGGTTGGCATAAACAGTATAACCATGTGTCATCGAAACTCGGTGTCAGTATGCGTTTTGCGATTTACTTGCCCCCCCAGTGTCAAGCGGGTGAAAAAGTTCCAGTACTGTACTGGCTGTCAGGCTTGACCTGTACAGATGAAAACTTTATGCAGAAAGCGGGTGCGCAGCGGATAGCGGCGGAGCTGGGGATTGCTATAGTGGCGCCGGATACCAGCCCTCGTGGTGACAGCGTAGCCAATGATGAGGGTTATGACCTGGGTCAGGGTGCTGGTTTCTATGTTAATGCGACGGAAGCCCCCTGGAGTGATCATTACCGGATGTATGACTATGTGGTTGAGGAATTGCCGCAGCTGATTGAGTCAACCTTCCCGGTATCACAAAAGCGTGCGATTGCCGGCCACTCGATGGGCGGACATGGCGCGTTGATGATCAGTCTGCGTAATCCGGAACGGTACTGCTCTGCGTCTGCATTCAGTCCGATTAGTAACCCCATTAATTGTCCTTGGGGGCGTAAAGCTTTCACTGCGTATCTTGGAGCGGATGAGAGCAGTTGGCAGCAATATGATACAACTGAACTGTTGCGTAATACCCTTGAAAAAGTACCATTTCGGGTAGATCAGGGGCTTGCCGATAACTTCCTGACAGAACAGTTGCAGCCGGAAAAGTTGGCGGATGCTGCGGCAGAGTCAGACTTCCCTCTGCAGCTTGAACAGCATGAAGGCTACGATCATAGCTACTACTTCATAGCCAGCTTCATTGAAGAACAGCTTAGATTTCACCATCGTTATCTGGCCGCTGAATAGCGTTTCAGCAGCTTGATAGTGATTCGATTTGCTTGTTGAGGTATGTTTTGGGGCTCTTTATGAGCCCCTTTTTTATCCAGCGATTTTAACTAAACAGAGGCCAGTAGATTTGTTCGCGTCTGTTTATTCATAAGAGATTCAAACTTGTCCGCAGGCAACGCTTTAGCGTAAAGCCACCCTTGTCCGAAGTCGCAGCCAGCCTTTGTCAGGAAAAGTCGCTGTTCATCGGTTTCAATACCCTCTGCAATGACCTGCATATTGAGTTTATGAGCCATTATTATCATGGTTTCACAGAGTGCTGTGTCATTATTGTTCTCCGGTATATTGCGGATAAATCCCTGGTCAATTTTAAGGTAGTTAGTTTTAAAGTCTTTTAAATATGCAAGAGAAGAGTAGCCAGTGCCGAAATCATCCAAGGCAATTTTCATTGAGCCTTTGCGCAGATAGTCCAGTACCGCCCTTGCTTTGTGGTTATTTTCGATAAGCAGGTTTTCAGTGATTTCAATAACCATTGAATCGGCGGGTATATCTAACTGATCGAGCTGTTGTAACCAGTCTTCAGGTTGGATGCCGTCACTTTGTAGCTGAAGTGGGGATGCATTAAAGCTTAGTTCAAGTTCGGTATGGCCTTGCTTCCTCCAATTACTGAGCTGCCGGGCGGCGGTAGTAAATACCCATTCACCTATTCTCAGAATCATGCCGGTACTTTCTGCCAGTGGAATAAACTCGGCTGGAGAGGTTAAACCATTGAGCGGATGATGCCACCGGAGCAGTGCTTCTGCTTTAACAATACGTCCAGATTGCAGATCAATAATAGGCTGATAGTACAGTTCAAACTGTTGTCGTTCTACAGCGTATCGCAGTTCACGGATCATATTCATCCGCTTGACCGCTTGTTTCTGCATGGCAGGAGTAAAGTATTGGTAACGATTTTGACCGGCTCTTTTGGCGTTATGCATTGCCTGGTCGGCGTTTCGAAGTAGTTGTTCCGCTTTGACTGTATCGTCAGGGAAAAGACTAATGCCGATGCTGGCTGAAATAAAAACTTGTTCATTTGTTAATTGAAACGGCTGTTGCAGTTTTGTCAAAATCTTATTGGCAGTCATCTCTATTTCTTGTGGGCTGCCAATCTCGCTTTGAATAATAGCGAATTCGTCACTACTCAGGTGCGCTACAAAATCAGACTCCCGAATTAACTGGCGTAACCGATTTCCGGTTTCTCTCAGCATTATATCGCCCTGATCATGCCCCAGCGCGTCATTTACTTCTTTGAAACGATCAAGATCGATAATGAACAGTGCGCCACTTAATCCGGTTGTCTGTGTTTTTCTGATTTCATGTTTAAGGCTTTCAAGAAACAGGCGGCGATTAGGCAGACCGGTAAGCGAATCATAGTTTGCCTGCTGGAGGATAAGCGCTTCCGCTTCTTTCTTTTTTGAGATGTCCGTAAACAGAGCAATCCGACGGAGTACTGAACCTTTATCGTCGTAGATAGTGTCAATAGTCTGCCATTCCGCAAAAACTTCCCCGTTTTTTCTTTGGTTCCAGATTTCACCACTCCATTGACCGGTTTGATCGATGGTGTTTTCCATCTCGGCATAAAATGAAGCATTATGCCGACCTGAGTTTAGGCAGTTTGGACTCTTCCCAAAGAGCTCAGTCAATTTATAGCCGGTGATGTTGGTGAATGCAGGGTTTATATCTAGTATCAGGTTATTGGCGTCGGTAACCATCATCGCTTCGCTACTGTTCTTGTAAACATACGAGGCAAGTAGCAGTTGGTCGTGACTTCGTTTTTGCTCTGTCTGATCAATTATCTGGCTGATAAAGCGTTTTATGCCGCCCTGGGTATCAGCTTCTGCGACGATTGTTAGATAGCCGGGAATAATACGTCCGGTTTTATGCAGGTAACGTTTTTCAATTCTTATTGGGGAAAAAGGGTCAGTTTTAAGTTGTGACCGGATGTCCTGATTAATTTCCGCTTCGTCAGGGTGAGAGATAATAACGTCGGAGGAGTAAATTTCTTCTTTGCTGTATCCAAGCATCTCTCTAAGGGCCGGATTAGCATACTCAAAACTGCCATCAGGGCGTGAAAGCACCATGGGTACAGGAGTGGCGTCGAATATTTTTAACAGCTGCGCATCAATGTCCGTATATCTGGCAGGCCTGTGTTTATAACTGCTACACATATGCCGAACCTATATTAATGTAAGAAAATATTTTAAACGCTAATGAGTGTCTTTGGTACTTAATTTATAGGCTATCTAGGAAGATTTTAAAACACATAGCGATCTGTTGTTTCAGATCAATACTTTGCATTAATGATGTCTTTTAGGTATTTCTTTCTCTTTGTCAGTAGGTTACTTGCAATATCAGGTACAAAAAGCCCTGCAATGTAGTGAAGCTTAATCAATGTGTGTTAATGGTATCAGTGGCTGCCGATTCAGTATCTTCAATCGATTTCTTTACCTGCATGTCGAGTTAAAAAAAGTCCCCCTGAACAACAGATAATTCAGTAGCGTCTTGAGTTAATGTAGGCAATGTCAGGAGTCAGAGTATCGAGCTGGTATGCTAAATATTTGACTGTTACCTGTTGATAAGCAAACATTGTCGGGCACAGTCAGTATGAGTTTTCTATATAAATATGCTGTTTTAGGAGTTGGTGTTGGTTACCGCACATAAAAAAATATTGGTTCGGTTACTGCTTGTTACAGTGGGCTTTTTTGGCACGCCGGCTTTATTTCGTGCTACCGGTGCTGTAGATCATTTTGCACAGGTTGAACAGCCAGGAGCCTGTTACTTCGATTTAATACTACTCCCTAGTTCCCATGACCAGTGTCTTCGCGAGCATTTAGGAGGGAAACCTTACTGGGATTTAAGAAGTAGGGATGAATATCAAGGGCATTGGGTTGCCCAGACTTCTGTGTTTAAAAACGGGCTGCGTTGGCAAATTGATATCGCTCCGCGAGATGGATTCGGGATGGAATTAGAAACGCCTGATGAAATATTTGCACTTAGAGTAGAGCTAAGTTATCCCAGCTGGTGGAGCTCTGAATATATCAGTCGTTTTAGGTTTAAGGGCGGGTCTACGGAGTGGCTTAATCTGTCATCGGTTGATAGCAGTAGTACTGTATTTGAGGCATATGTGCCTTTTACTAAAGCATTCGCTGCGCGTATGACTGAGGGTGAAGCTATTCAGATTGAAGCTCAGCAAGCTGATAGGACATTAACAACCTTATTGCCTCCGATGAGAAAATCAGCCAGCCAACGTTTTATGGAACCGCAATTAATTGCGGACAAGGTGAGCCGAAAGATCGATGTCGGCGAAATTCCCCAATCGGTTTACGGCAATTATGGCCTGAAACGTAAGAGCGATAGCTTTACGTTAGTGGTAAATGCGGGTGATAAACCTTTAGCTCGTTGGCAACTAAAAACGGCGCAACGTACCATTAAATATACAAGCGGTGATAAATATCAGGGAGCGATGCGCGCCGGTAAATATCATGGCCAGGGCACATTAAATTATGCTGGCGGCGACCGCTACAGCGGAAATTTTGTTAATGGTGAATTAGAGGGACAAGGTCACTACACCTGGGCTAGTGGCGGTTCCTACACTGGGGACTGGAAAAAGGGCCAGCGTACAGGTCAGGGCACATACACCTGGCCAGATGGACGCCGCTACGAGGGTGATTTTGTTAAAGGCCAGCGTTTTGGAGAGGGTAGTTACATCTCGAAAGATGGCACTCGGTATGAAGGTGGATTTAAAGACAACAATAGGCATGGTCAAGGCGTGCTTATTTTTCCAAGTGGCAATCGGTACGAGGGTGATTTCGTTAATGGGAATCGCACCGGGGAAGGGGTTTTTACTTGGGCGTCGGGTGACGAGCATCGTGGTGAATTCCTTGAGGGAAAGCGTCACGGGAGCGGGCTTTATACGTCACGGAAAGGTTGGCGTTATGAAGGAGAATGGAAAAATGGAGAACGCCACGGCTATGGCGAATATACCAGTAGCAGTGGTCGCAGGACTACACGGGAGTATTATCGTGGTGAACGGGTTCGAGAGCAGGAGCCAGAAGTGGCCTCACGGAGTTCAGGTAGAAAAGGGTGTGGTAGCTATGAAAACCCTTGTGTAATCCCTTCAGATACAGGCATTGATGCGTTCGCGAAAAGCTTAGCTCGTGCGGCAGACCAAGCGTTTGGCTCGAACTCTTATGGTGGGAGTACAAACGCTAATCGCGCGGCTGAGATTCAGGCTGAAAATGAAAAGCGGTGGCGCGCCAATGACCGGAAGCTTAAGCGTGAAATTTATGATGCGAAAGTGGCTTCGGATCGTCGTAAAAAAGAACGAGCGACAGAGCGTGCGGAATATAACCGGCATCACGGAACCTGCGATAAGAAACTTGAGCTAGATAGTTTGAAAAAATCCTGGCATTACATCTGGTCA
>JAGPUU010000229.1 GCA_018067325.1 Amphritea sp. | reverse complement strand
ATGTTAGAGAGGCTGTATTTTTCCTGAAAGGGTTCTCTATGACCAGAACGAGGGTCATAAAAAGGGTGAAAAAGGTAAATAGCCCCATCTTTTTTAAGGATTAGGGCTATAAATGAGTTTTTTACTGCTTACTTAATCGTTGATCATCAAGATGACCAGGTTTTTAGGGCCGTGAGCGCCCATCTGCAGTTTCTGTTCGATGTCAGCACTACGGGAGGGGCCGGTAATCATGTTTACAGTACGGGGCAGAGTGTTACCGTATTTCTCTCTGGTTTTCTTCCATGCCTCTTCATAGACACCGACAATGGTTGAGCGCCGTAGTATCACCAGGTGGTTATCGGGTAAGAAATTCAGGGTTGTTGGGCTCTGGGAACCCGAATGAAGCATCAAAGTGCCGGTTTCGGCTATGCCGGCAAAACTGGAAGTAAGGCTGGCAATATCTCCAGCCTGAGCAACGCGTTCTGTACGGAGTATCTGCTGTTGCTCCAGTGGATTCCAATCTAATGCTGTCAATTCAGTATCACTGGCGCTGATCAGCTGCTTGATCCCTTGGCTGGATAGCCAGTCGGCACAAGCCTGTGGTACCTGGTCGAGACTGTCGAGTTCGATCAGTTCGGCCAGTGCTTCATGGACCATCGCTTTAAACAGCTCTACCTGTTCAGCAAAGGGTAACTGTGCCCGACTTGGAATTAAGTTATCCGCTTTGGCGGCGAGTCGGTTAGTCACAGCTTGCTGGCGTTGACTGTCATCCTGGCTAGGGTTAAGTCCACTACGGATGTTGCCCATAATCGCTGCACGGCTCATGGCTGTTGTATTTTCTGCGCTCATGGCTGTTCTCCGGCTTTTTGCTGTTCTTTCCAGGCCTGCATAAAGGTTGTTCCTTGTGGTGCAGGCATATCCCGCCAGTCGGTCCAGCCGCCGGCAAGTGGTAGTTTCTTGATGCGTCCTTTCTTTCCGGCCAGGCGTTTCATAAACCAGCTGGCCATACGGGCGTAAGGCTTGTATAGGGCGGGGCGCTTAGCCAGGAAGGCCCAGCCTGCCAGACCGTAGCGAGCGGCTTTGGGTTGCAGATGTTTTTGAAACTCATCTTCACGCCAGTGACGCATCAGCTTTGGCAGAGGGATCTTAACCGGGCAGACTGATTCGCATTTGCCACAGAAGGTGGAAGCGTTGGGTAGCATGCCGCCTTTTTCGATGCCGATCATTTGCGGTGTCAGTACCGAACCCATTGGGCCTGGGTAGACCCAGCCGTAACTGTGTCCACCTACTGCGCCGTAGACAGGGCAGTGGTTCATGCAGGCAGAGCAGCGGATGCAACGCAGCATATCCTGAAATTCGCTACCGACCATCTCGCTGCGACCATTATCAACCAGTACCACGTGGAAGTTTTCCGGGCCATCCTGATCGCCTTCGCGGCGAGAGCCTGTGGATAGGGTGTTATAAACAGTGAATTCCTGCCCGGTTGCCGAGCGGGCCAGCAAACGCAGGAACAAAGTCATATCTTCAAGCGTTGGAACCACTTTTTCGATCGAGGTGACAACAATATGGGTCTTGGGCAGCGTCTGGGTCAGGTCGCCGTTACCTTCGTTAGTGACGATAATGGTCGAGCCGGTTTCGGCGACACAGAAATTTGCCCCGGTGATACCAACATCGGCGGCGACAAACTTATCTCGCAACACTTCGCGAGCTTCCTGCATCAATACCGCAGGGTCGTCCGATTTAGGTCGGTTATGGTGTTTGTGGAAGGTTTCAGACACGTCTTCCAGATTCAGGTGTATTGCTGGGGCAATAATGTGACTCGGGTGATCGCCCCTCAGTTGCAGGATGTATTCACCTAGGTCGGTTTCGACCGGCTGAACACCGTTTGCTTCGAGAAAATCGTTCAGGCCGATCTCCTCTGTCACCATGGACTTACCTTTAGTGACGGTTTTTGCGTCGACCTGCTTACAGAGGTCGAGGATGATCCTGTTAGCATCTTCAGAAGTACGGGCCCAGTGAACCTGACCGCCATTTTCGATGACTTTACTTTCAAACTGTTCCAGATAGAGGTCCAGATGCTCAAGGATATGGTTCTTGAGATCGCGGCCCTGATTTCGAAGCTCTTCAAATTCAGGCATCCGATCGACGGCGATAGCGCGTTTTTCCGGGAAGCCGGCTTTTAAATTGCCCAGCGCTTTCTGTAGGTTTTCATCTTTTAATGCATCGTGGGCACGTTGTTTAAAGAACGGGGTATTAATCTCCATGGTCTCGCTCCTTAAAGTTTTTGTGCTAGATCGTAATCGGCTTCACCGATTGCGGGAATGTCGGTCATGCCGGCCAGAATTTCGACGACGTGACGGGCTTCAACTTGTTTACCTTCGCGTTTGAGTTTGCCTGCCATGTTCAACAGACAGCCCAGGTCACCGCCAAGTAGGGTGTGGGCTCCGGTATTACTAATATAGTCGGTCTTATTCGAGACCATCCGGTTTGAGATCTCCGGGTATTTAACGCAGAAAGTGCCGCCAAATCCGCAGCAGGTTTCGGCCTCTTCCATCTCTTCTAGTTCTATACCCTGAACTTGCTGAAGGAGCTGTCGGGGTTGCTGTTTAATCCCCATCTGTCGCAGTCCGGAACAGGAGTCGTGGTAGGTAACTTTATGGTTAAACTGCAACAGCTTCAGTTGATCCTGCAGGGCGTCTGCACCAATCACATCAAACAGAAAAGAGGTAATTTCAAAGCTGCGACTTTTCAGATCCAGAGCGCGTTGGTAGTAGCTGTCAGCAGGGTCAAATACCTCAGGATAGTAGTGCAGCATGCCGATACAGGAGCCAGATGGGCCGACAACATATTCATAGCCATCGAAGGCGTCGATAGTCTGTCGGGCGATGTCTGCAGTGGTTTTGCGATCACCGGAGTTAAAGGCGGGCTGACCACAGCAGGTTTGGCGTTCAGGTACTTCAACGGAACAGCCTGCCTGTTCTAGCAGTTTAACAGTGGCAAAGGCGACTGAAGGGCGAAACATATCCGCCAGACAGGTTACAAAAAGCCCGACGCGTGGACCTGAAGGAGTATTCGGCATGTAGGTTACCATTTTTATAGTTATCGGCTCGTTACAGAGACTCAGACTGCTCTGTTGTTGCTAGTAAAGATAGTTAATGAAGGCGGGGAAAGAAATGCTACACTGCTAACTGGTCTGACCAAGTGGCACGGGGATTTCACGCGATGGATAAAAATTTAAGCGAAAGCCTGTTACAGCAGTTGAAAGAGAGTTTCTTTTCAGGTGAGCTGTTGCCCGGGACTGAGTTGGTGTCGCAGCGGCGTATGTCAGAGTCTAAAGGACTGTCACGTTCTACTGTCCGTGAAGCGATAGGTCAGCTGGAAGCCGAGGGATATGTGGAGGTTCGTCACGGAGGGAAAACCCGGGTAAAAAACTTACTGGAACCCTATTTTAATATGCCGATAGAAGGTGTTTCTGCCCTTGGGGATAACGCTGACTTTCAACGTCAGGTAATGGATGTGCGGGCGATGTTAGAAGGGGAGGCTGCATTCTATGCTGCAACCCGCGCTACCGATGCTCAGTTACAAGCACTGGATGCAGAGTATCAGCGGATGCAGAAACGCGGGCAGGGTGAAACGACGCTGGAGAAGGCAAAGGACGATCTGCGTTTTCATATGATGATCGCTGAATCATCTCACCATTTGTTGATAATCTGCTTTAGTCAGCTGTTCTATACCCGTTTCTTTAATGCTATTTACGGTGTGTTAACCCGTACCCTGCAAAAATACGGTCGTTATCCTGATGGCATCCGCTCTCAGCATGGGGCTATACATCAGGCAATTATGGCAAGAGAGGCTGAAAATGCCCGCACAGCCGCTACCGAACATATCCTTTATACGCGACGTCATCTCGACGAATAAGCACTCGCTGTTTTTATCTCTGTACAAGGTCACTTGAATCTTATTGAAATAGCTTTGTAGCGGGGTTTCCGGTAGAATGCGCCGCCTTAATACTGCTACTTGGTTTGTAGCAGTGACTGAATTTTATAAGGTGGCCTCTGGTACTGGTCACCGCTGAGCAGATAGGAAAAGACGATGCCTGTTATTACCCTTCCCGATGGCAGCAAACGCGAGTTTGCTAACGCTGTTACTGTATTTGATGTTGCCGCTGATATTGGCGCTGGTCTGGCTAAAGTTGCCCTAGCAGGAAAAGTAAATGGTGAGCTGGTGGATACCTCCCACACCATTACTGAAGACGCTGATCTGGCCATTGTTACCCCTCGCGATGCGGAAGGTTTGGAGGTGATTCGTCACTCTTGTGCTCACCTGATGGCGATGGCAGTACAGCAGCTGTTCCCGACGGCTCAGGTTACTATCGGTCCGGTCATTGAAGATGGCTTCTATTACGACTTTGCTTACGAACGTCCGTTTACGCCGGAAGATCTGCTGAAGATCGAAGCGGAAATGAAGAAGTTGGTTAAAGCCAATCATCCGATTTCCCGCTCTTTGATGACTCGCGATGAAGCTGTGAAGTTGTTCAATGAGAAAGGCGAAAAATACAAAGTTGAGCTGCTGGAAGCGATTCCGGCAGATCAGGATCTGTCCTTCTACTCTCAGGGCGACTTTATTGACCTCTGTCGTGGCCCGCATGCGCCATCGACCGGTCATATTAAAGTATTCAAACTGATGAAGCTGGCGGGTGCCTACTGGCGCGGTAACTCAGATAATGAGATGTTACAGCGCATCTACGGTACTGCCTGGGGTGACAAGAAAGACCTTAAAGAGCATCTGCACCGCTTGGAAGAGGCTGAAAAGCGCGATCATCGTAAGCTGGGTAAGCAGTTAAACCTGTTCCATCTACAGGAAGAAGCACCGGGTATGGTGTTCTGGCATCCAGATGGCTGGAAACTGTATCAAACGATTGAACAGTACATGCGTATCAAGCAGCGTCAGCATAACTATGATGAAATTAAGACGCCGCAGGTTGTTGAACGTTCTCTATGGGAAAAGTCGGGCCATTGGGATAAGTTCTCTGAAGAGATGTATACCACTCACTCTGAGAACCGTGACTTTGCTATTAAGCCGATGAACTGTCCTTGTCACGTACAGGTATTCAATCAGGGACTGCGTTCATACCGAGATCTGCCACTACGTCTGGCAGAGTTTGGCTGCTGTCACCGTAATGAACCTTCAGGTGCGTTGCACGGTATTATGCGCGTCCGTGGATTTGTTCAGGATGATGCGCATATCTTCTGTGCCGAAGACTCTATTCAAAGTGAAGTAGCGAAATTTATTGATTTCTTGCATGAGGTCTATGCTGACTTTGGTTTCTCTGAGGTTATTTATAAGCTGTCTACCCGTCCTGAAAAACGGGTAGGTTCTGATGAAGTTTGGGATAAAGCAGAGAAAGCCTTGGGCGATGCGTTGGATGCCGCTGAGTTGGATTGGGACGAGTTGCCAGGCGAAGGTGCTTTCTACGGACCAAAAGTAGAGTTTTCGCTGAAGGATTGCCTGGGTCGTGTATGGCAGTGTGGTACTATTCAGGTAGACTTCTCTATGCCTGGCCGTTTAGGTGCTCAATTTGTCAACGAATCCGGTGATCGTGAAACACCGGTTATGTTACACCGTGCAATTTTGGGTTCATTTGAGCGATTTATCGGTATTCTGATCGAAAACTTTGCTGGTGCGCTGCCAACCTGGTTAGCCCCTCAGCAAGTGGCAATTTTGAATATTACCGACAAACAGGCGGAATATTGCAGCGAAATTGAAGAAAAACTGACAGAACTTGGATTCTTTGCGTCTGCGGACTTGAGAAATGAGAAAATCGGCTTTAAAATCCGCGAGCACACAATTCATAAAGTTCCTTATCTGCTGGTAGTCGGTGATAAGGAAGTAGAAGCCGGGTCGGTGGCTGTTCGTACCCGTACCGGTGAAGATCTCGGCACAATGTCGATAGAAGCGTTTTGCGATCACCTGAAGCAGGATGTTGCTCAGAAAGGTCGCAAAGAATAATTAATAGATTGGAGATACAGCTATCAAGCGAGATAACAGAAGAGGGCGTAATGAGCGGAATAAGCCGCCTATAAATGAGAATATCAGCGCCCGCGAGTGTCGGTTGATTGGTCCAGATGGAACCCAGATAGGTGTAGTGCCTATTAAAGACGCCCTAGAGGCGGCACAAGAAGTTGGCCTTGACCTGGTACAGATTTCTGATTCAGATCCTATCGTTTGTAAGGTGATGGATTACGGTAAATATCAGTACGAGAAGAAGAAAGAAGCGAATGCTGCTAAGAAGAAGCAAACGCAGATGCAGGTTAAGGAAGTAAAATTCCGTCCAAACACGGAAGTAGGGGATTATCAGGTAAAACTACGCAACCTGGTACGTTTCCTTGAAGGCGGGGATCGCG
>JAGPUU010000228.1 GCA_018067325.1 Amphritea sp. | reverse complement strand
GAAATTATTACCCAAGAGTTGCGTGAAAGTGATATTTCAGGTCGTATCGGTGGCGAAGAGTTTGCTTTGTTGTTGCCAGATACAGAGCTTAACAAAGCGGGCGAATTGTCAGAAAGGCTGAGAATCAAGATAGAGCAGTTTACGGTGAAACTCAGAACCGGAGAGTCAGTGAAGCTAACAGCTTCTATCGGAGTGGCTGAGTATGCATCTAGTATGGAACTCTCTACTGATATGCTCCGTCTGGCGGATAAACGACTATACCAGGCTAAAGATAATGGCCGTAATCAGGTGAGTGTCAGCCTTTAAAGTTACTTAGTCAGCACTGAATTTCCGGTTGCTCCAACTGTGTATGGCAGTACTTCACGAGTTGTTGTTTGAGTTGCTGGCCAAGTTCAGTGGATAAATTCCAACTGTGCCAATAAAGAGGCACTTCGAGGCTCTTACCGGCCGCAATCTCTTTTACCTGTCCGCTTTCAATTTGAGCTTTCATCTGAAGATCAGGCACCATTCCCCAGGCAAATCCTCGTCGTATCAGTTCGGTAAAGGCTTCAGACGACGGAACCCGATGACGCTGATAGTCCTGAATACCTGGGAAAAACTTACTGATGAAGGTGTCCTGAAGGTCATCTTTCTCGTTGTACTCTACAGCAGGTGCATTCGACAGTGTTTCAGCGGTTACGCCCGTAGGGAAGTAGCGATCAATATATTCTGGGCTGGCTAAAGCAAGATAGCGGCTGATACCTAGTGGTACAGCGTTGCCCCCTTGTAGCGGTTTACTGCTTGCACTGATACAGCCTAAAACATCGCCTTGTCGCAACAGTTGATGAGTCTGGTCCTGATCATCGACCCTAAGGTCTAACAGTATCGGGCTTTTTTCAAATAATGGCTGCATCGCCTCCATAAACCAGGTAGCAAGAGAATCAGCGTTGAGACCGATAGTAAGTCTGCTAAACCCTTGTTCACGGGCATCGTAGAGGCTGTTTAGCAGCTCGTTCTGGAGCAGACTGACCTGATGATAATGCCGCAGAAGTTTTTGCCCAACGGACGTCAGTTGTAGGGGCTGGCTGCGTATTAATAAAAGCTGTCCGGTTGTTTCTTCAAGCTGTTTAATGCGTTGAGAAATAGCAGATTGAGTCAGAAATAGTCGTTTAGCTGCACGATCAAAACTTTGTTCCTCCATTACTGTGGCTAGAGCCTGAAGTTGACGATAATCCAGCATGGCACACCATATTAGTTTTGCTAATGAAATATAAATATTATTAGTTTTACTAACGTTAGTCGACTTATTAAGCTGTTATCACTTGTTTATAAATGTGAAAAAAGAGTCTCTATGTTGTTTTCTTTACCTACACCGTTCTTTACCGGATTAGCGACCAGTGCCGGACTTATTATTGCGATAGGTGCTCAAAACGCATTTGTATTGAGCCAGGGCGTCAGACGTGAGCATCACTGGCCTATAGCAGCTTTGTGTAGCTCGATCGATGCTGTGCTTATTACATTGGGTATTGCCGGCATGGGAGTGCTGATCGGGCAATCGGAGGTGATACTTCAACTAATCACCTGGGGCGGAGCTCTGTTTCTGTTTTGGTATGGTGCGAATGCGCTTAGGTCGGCACTTCGTGATGAAGTCCTTGATCTGTCTGAGAATCAGTTTTCTGGCCTCCGTTCAGCATTATTGACTACGCTGGCGTTGAGTTTACTGAACCCCCACGTGTATCTGGATACGGTGGTTTTACTCGGTGGAATAGGGGGGCAATACCCAGAATATGATCGTTACTGGTTTGGGGCTGGAGCGGCGCTGTTTTCTTTTATCTGGTTCTTTTCACTCAGCTTAGGTGCCCGCTGGCTGGCCCCGCTGTTTCGCCGGCCAGTCAGTTGGCGTGTATTGGATGGATTTGTTTGCCTGATGATGTGGACACTTGCCGGGTTACTGCTTAGCGACAATCTGGTGTAGAGCGACTTATTACACCTGACTGATCGCTATCAGTTTCCCGGAAAGCCGCTTAGCGTTTAAGTGTGCGGTTCACAATTTGAGACAGATCGGTCACCAGCTTCTCGAGTTTATCCGTGGCACTGTTTGTTCGGGCAATGGATTCCTTATTGCTGTCGGAAATGTCACGGATTGAAATGACACTGCGGCTCAGACTTTCAGCGGTGCCGCTCTGTTCTTCTGCAGATACCGCTATCTGCTGGCTTTGTTGAGATATGAGATCCAGTGACTGGCTTAGCTGGTCAAAGGCCTGGCCTGCCGTTTCCGCACGGCTAATGCTTTCTTTTGCCTGAGTATGGGTTTTATTCATGCTGCTGGCGGTTTGTTCGACCTGATGTTGAATAGCGTCGATGCTGGTTTTAATCTGGTTAGTGGCTTCCTGAGTTCGGGTTGCAAGGGTCCGAACCTCGTCGGCGACGACGGCAAATCCGCGGCCATTGTCACCGGCCCGGGCAGCTTCGATAGCAGCATTCAGTGCCAGTAGATTGGTTTGATCGGCAATGTCGTTGATCATGGTGGTAATGTTGCCGATCTCTTCGGTTTGGCTGTGCAGCTGATCTGATAACTCAGCAGCCTGGGCTACTTCCACCACCAGGAGCTCTATTGTCTTCATCATGTCATTAACTGAAGTACGACCGATCAGTGCATCCTGAGCTGCCTGATGTGTGACTTCAGAGGTTCGCGAAGTGTTTTCTGCCACATGGTGGGATGATGAGGCCATCTCGGTGCTGACTGATGCAAGCATATCGCTTTCAAGATTCTGCTGTTCAATGCCTGAGGTTGTCTGGTCCAGGCTTTGGTGAGTCACTCCCATTACGCTTCTCACCGTTGCTATAGCGTCTTCAACACGTCCGGTGACTGTTCGTAAGCGTGCTTCAAGCACCAGGTTTGATAATTGGAAAGTTCCAATCTCATCCATTCGACCGGTTAACGCCTTTTGTGCAATTGGGTTGTTAAAAATCTTGAGTGCTTGCGTTGAACGGTTGCTCAGTGGCGATAGCAGCCAGTAGATAAGCCCGGTAAACGAAACAGTCATCAAGCTGGACAGAATAAGCTTCAAAGCGTTGTCCAGTGGGGCGACATTTACTAGCGTAACGCCGAGCAGGCCGCAGAAAGCAGAGGCTACAATTCTATTACTAAGCTGTACCCGTGAAAACGATACCCGTTTAGGCTTGGTATTAACCTGATCGTAGAGTCGTTGAGCGGACTCTTTGATCTCATCGGGAAGCCTTGTGCGGACCGACTGATAGCCTACCTTTTTCCCGGCTTCATCGTACAGTGGCGTGACATAGGCTAATACCCAGTAGAAGTCACCATTCTTACAGCGGTTCTTTACAGCCCCTAACCAGGGCTCATCAACCTTAAGGTTCTTCCACAGGTCTTCAAAGGCTGCTGCAGGCATGTCAGGGTGTCGGACAATATTATGGTTCTGGCCGACAAGTTCATCGTTACTGTAACCGGCGATATCAATGAAGTTTTTATTAGCGTAGGTAATACATCCAGTGAGAGTTGTTGTAGAAATTAAACGGCATCCTTCTGGGACAAGCTGTTCATTCTGCTTCTGGTATGTAGACATTATTTCCTCTTACTGAGCCGTTAGATGCTCATATCCTGACTCACTGACACTGGTTGTTGTCTTAAGCCTGATATGGCTTTAAGTCGATGATGTGAATATAGCTTTGTTCTTCTGCAATTGCTTATGAAAAGGTGCTCAGTTTGGGTGGGAACTCTGTGCTTCAGCTCAGGAATTACTACTAAATAACTAATTTTTCAGTGCCAAGGGAGCATAGCTGGGTATCGGGTCTACTGACTACTATTAAGAGGTACTCAAAACAGCACCGCGAAGTGCGCTGTATAACAAAAAAGAGGCTTAGAAAATGATTTACGCACAGCCAGGAACCGAAGGTTCAGTTGTTTCTTTTAAAGACCGTTACGCTAACTATATTGGTGGTGAGTGGGTTGCGCCTGTTAAAGGTCAGTACTTCCAGAATGTTACCCCTGTAACCGGTGAAGTGTTTTGTGAAATTCCACGTTCAACAGAAGAAGATATTAATCTGGCGCTAGATGCAGCGCATGCAGCGAAGGACGCCTGGGGTACTACCTCAGTAACCGAACGCTCTAATTTACTGCTTAAAATTGCAGATCGCATCGAACAAAATCTTGAACTGCTGGCTGTTGCCGAAACTTGGGACAACGGTAAAGCGGTTCGTGAAACGATGGCCGCTGACGTGCCGCTTTGTGTTGACCACTTCCGTTATTACGCAGGTTGTATCCGTGCTCAGGAAGGTTCAATCGGTGATATCGATCAGAATACTGTTTCTTACCAGTTCCATGAGCCACTAGGTGTAGTGGGTCAGATTATTCCTTGGAACTTTCCATTGCTGATGGCTGCCTGGAAACTGGCGCCAGCACTAGTAACAGGCAACTGTGTTGTTCTGAAGCCTGCCGAGCAGACGCCGGTATCTATCCTGAAACTGATGGAAGTGATTGGTGACCTGTTACCACCGGGTGTACTGAACGTGGTTAACGGTTTCGGTAAAGAAGCCGGTGAAGCACTGGCGACCAGTACCCGTATCGCGAAGATCGCATTTACCGGTTCTACGCCTGTAGGTTCGCACATTCTTAAGTGTGCTGCTGAAAATATCATTCCGTCTACAGTAGAGCTGGGTGGTAAATCACCCAACATCTTCTTTGCTGACGTAATGAATCAGGAAGATGAGTTTGTTAGTAAAGCGGTAGAGGGTGCTGTTCTTGCATTCTTTAACCAGGGTGAGGTGTGTACCTGTCCTTCTCGTTTGCTGATTCAAGAAAGCATATATGATGAGTTTATCGCTAAGGTTGTCGAGCGTGCTAAGCAGATCAAGCGTGGTAATCCACTGGATACCGACACTATGGTGGGTGCTCAGGCTTCTGAGCAGCAATTCGATAAGATCATGTCTTATATGGATATCGGTAGAGAAGAAGGCGCTGAATTCCTGATCGGTGGTGATGCTCATGTAAACGATGGTGAGTTTGGTTCTGGCTACTACGTTCAGCCTACGCTGATGAAAGGTCATAACAAAATGCGCGTCTTCCAGGAAGAGATCTTCGGTCCTGTTGTGGCAGTAACTACCTTCAAAGATGAAGCGGAAGCGCTTGAAATCGCGAACGATACTGAGTTTGGTTTGGGTGCCGGTGTCTGGACCCGTGATATGAACCTTTCTTATCGTATGGGTCGTGGAATCCAGTCTGGTCGTGTTTGGACTAACTGTTATCACCTGTATCCTGCACACGCAGCGTTCGGTGGTTACAAGAAGTCTGGTGTAGGCCGTGAGACTCATAAAATGATGTTGGATCACTACCAGCAGACCAAGAACTTGTTGGTTAGTTACGATATTAATCCACTAGGTTTTTTCTAAGCCGATCTGTTGAAGCTATAGCGATATAGCTGATGCAATTCCCGGGGTAGTCATGCTGCCCCGTTTGCAAATCTCCTTCCGTCGTTTTGGAGACTTCGCACCGTAACCAGCTATTCATGGGCTGGTTGCATTCCGCAACTGGTATAGCACTTTGTACCGGGATTTGTCGGTGTTCTTTGGCGGCCCCTGGCCGTCCTTTTTCTTTCTAAACATGCCATCTTGAGTAGTCCACTCCTGAACCGCCTTGTATAGGCTATTCAACTCCAACTAAGCTGATATAAACGCCTCTTTCATTAGAGTCGATCTGTTTTCTTGCTGGAGCAGGAATGGAATTCACAAAAAAACTTTATAAATCACACATGCGGACGCTCTGGTCGGTAATGGCGTTGATTGTTCTCTCTCTAGCCGCATTGTTGGCGTATTTCTTTACGATCAGTCATCAACATAGCGAAGCCCGCCTTAATACCTTTCATCAATCAATTGAAATGCAAATAAGCCAGAGATTGCAGAGTGAAGTGTTGGTAGCCAGTGGCTATGCTGAAGCTAAGTATCAGCGCGCAGAGCAGGTACTGATGGCGCGGGCTCAGGATGAGGTGCTACAAGCGTTAGAGGTGATGGAAGGCATTTATCAGCAGAACAAAAACATAATTCCAGAGGCCAAACTAAAACAAATTATGCTCGAATCTTTGCGCGGCGTTCGTTTTTTTAATGGGCGTGGATACTATTTTGTCGGTGACTCTCAGGGGCAAAGTCTGCTTCTACCGCCTCAACCGGAATTGGAGGGAACATCGTTAATAGACCTTAAAGATGACAAAGGTAATTATTTCGTTCGCCGCTTTACTCAGGTGATCGCGTCGGATGAAGGTAGAGGTTATGTTCGCTATCGTTGGTATCCCCCCGGTGATAAGCAAAATATGCAGGATAAAATCACCTATATCGCTCGTTTTGAACCTTTCAACTGGATGATTGGCGCGGGGGATTATGTTTTTAGAATTCAGAACGACCTGCAGCATGACATTATTGAGCATCTTCAAAATATTCAGTTTGGCGAAGATGGTTATATCTCAGTGCTGGATAGCAAAGGGCATATCATCGCAGGAAAAGGGGTGAGTCGATTAGTCGGAAAACATTCCTCTTTGCTGGAATCAGCAGATGACAGAGAGCGGCTTGCAGCGGTTTCCTATCGTGTTGGTACAGAAGGTTTTTTTCGCAGTGACTGGTACAAGGCCGACGGTACTCCGGTTAGTGATCAGCTGCTATATGCTAAGCCATTGCCTATGTGGAACTGGGTTTTATTGGCGGGGGCTTATACGGACTCAAGTTTGGCGCTGTTGGAAATGCAGCGACAAGCCATTAGTCAGCAAGAGCGAAGTGATAGTCTGCAGCTGATGG
>JAGPUU010000223.1 GCA_018067325.1 Amphritea sp. | reverse complement strand
AGTCTAGCTAGTGTAATGCTTTATGCTTACTGTAGCAGAGACAGTACGCCCTGTGGCAAAGTATTTGCCTGAGCCAACATTGCAGTACCGGCTTGTTGCAGAATCTGGTTTTTAGTCAGGTTTGCAGTTTCAGCAGCGAAGTCAGCATCCAGGATACGAGCTCGTGCGGCAGAAACGTTCTCGCTGATGTTACTCAGGTTAGAGATTGTACTTTCCAGACGGTTTTGAACGGCACCGAGGTCTGCCCGGGATTCAGTGATAAATGCCAGTGCCTGGTCGATTACTTCCAATGCTGAGTTTGAACCGCTTTGAGTACTTACGTCTACTTCTGCTACCTGAGAGATAGTTGAAGAAGCGGATGTGGCACCAAGAGCTGCTGTTGCAGTTGAAGTTATGCCGTATGAACCACCTGAAGAATAATCAACGCTACCACCTACAGTCACACTATCGGCGGCGCCAGTGTCAATAAGTGTGGCAATTGCAGTAGTGCCATCACTCTGGAATACATCCAGTACAGCACTAGTAGCTGTACCGTTACCGGCATCGGAAATACCAATGTTATACCCGCTCGCTTGTGTCAGAGTAATCTGAGACAGGTCGTCAGACAATTCAGCTGTGACACCGGTAGAGGCTGACTCTGCATTAATTGCGCTGGCAACTGCAGTCAGGTCTGTTGGGTCAGTAATAGCAGCACTGATTGTCTTTTCACTACCTATCGCGGTGTTTGTGCCTGTATATGAACCCAAAGTAAATGTCAGGGTTTCAGCGCCAGCTAAAGCAGCACCTGCATCAATAACAACTTTAGTTTCTGCTGTTGCTGTTACGCCAGTAGAGCCAGACTCTGCATTTACTTTGTTTGCAATAGCGAATGCAGTATCGTTAGCAGCTGTAGCTACTGTAGCTACAGCATTACCATTAATAGTTAGTGTTTCTCCAGCATAAGCGTTGGCTGCCACTGCAGCACCTGCAACTATTGTAGCTCCTAGCTCTTCTGCACCAGCAACCTGATGTGCTCCCATGCTGGTAGCACGTGCAGCACCAATGCTAACGCTGATAGTTTCGCCAGCATTTGCGCCAACGTGAAATTTAGCCGCTGAGAAAGAGCCATCCAAGATTTTCTTGCTGTTAAAGGTAGTGGTATCCGCTATACGGTTTAGCTCAGATTGAAGCTGAGAAACTTCTTTCTGGATGTTAGCGCGGTCAGAATCGCTGTTAGTGTCGTTGGCAGACTGAATAGCCAGCTCACGCATCCGCTGCAGGATGTTAGTAGACTCGCCCAGCGCGCCTTCAGCGGTTTGTGCCAGAGAGATGCCATCGTTGGCGTTACGAACCGCCTGGTTTAGACCTCGAATCTGGGATGTCATACGATCAGAGATCGCAAGACCTGCCGCGTCATCTTTAGCGCTGTTGATACGCAGACCAGAAGATAGACGTTGCAGAGATGTCTGCAGGTCGCTCTGAGATTTGCTCAGGTTGTTTTGAGCGTTTAGTGAAGCGATGTTTGTATTGATACCAGCCATTTGATCATCTCCTTAACCTAACCGGTTTTGAAGTCCCCCCGGTTGGTTTTTTTGAGCTTTCGAGGCGGCAACGCCACCTCACTAATAATTTAATTCGTGAAAGGGTTAACGGCGTACTGTTTTGAAACTTTAGGGGCGTGTGAGAGAAAAATTCGTAATTAATGAGTTTTTTTACTAAAACCCTTGTATTGCTGGGGCTTAAAGCCAAAAAAGTGAATACCCATTTTGTGTACTGTTTTATTAAAGAGGTGTTAATAGGGTTTTCTATTTGGGGCAAAAGAGAGTGTCTAAGGTTAATGTTACAGGGCGCGTCAAAAAAACATCACTCACTTGGCTTGTCTTTTCTTATGTTATGTCATAAATTTGACGTAGCATTATTTACTGTTACGTTTTCCTGAAACTCACACATGACTATCGGTTAGTTTGGTATCGCTATGAGCAGCCCTTTACAGATTATATTTATAGATGACGATGCGGCCTCCCGGGCGCAGCTGTCAGAGCGGCTTAGCTTTGCTGATATCAGCCATACCACAACCGATTATGTGTCCTGGTTGCAGGGCGATATAACCGAGCCCGGTGACCGGTCTGTTATCTGGTTAGGGCATTGTTCACTGCCGATCTCGCTAGAGAAACTGATGCATCAGTTTGATCAACTGGATGACACATTGCCGGTCATTGCGATCTCACCCTGGCCGGAACTGGATCAGCTCTCTCAGAAACTTCAGGAAAAGATCATCGGCCGACTCAACCCTGATGCTGGTCTTGAAGCGCTAACGGTGATGCTGCACCGGGCGCTGATCTATCGACAGCTGCAACTTCAGTATGCCGGCCAACCCGATCTCTTCTCGCCTAAATCTGTTGCCAGTCAGTTTGAGGGAATGGTTGGCCATAGTGACGCGATGGCGCTGGTACGCAAGATGATCAGTCAGGTGGCGGGGCGTGATGTGAATGTTCTGATCACCGGGGAGAGTGGTACCGGTAAAGAGATCGTTGCGAATAATTTGCATACAGCCTCAAAACGATCAGCCGGGCCTTTTGTGCCAGTTAATTGCGGAGCTATTCCCGCAGATCTGCTTGAAAGTGAGCTGTTCGGCCATGAGAAAGGGGCGTTTACCGGGGCGATTAGTTCCCGTGCCGGACGTTTTGAGTTGGCTAATGGCGGTACGCTATTTCTCGATGAGATCGGCGATATGCCGTTACCGATGCAGGTGAAATTGCTGCGGGTGTTACAAGAGCGGTGTTTTGAAAGGGTTGGCGGCAGCAATACCATCGACTGTGATGTACGCATTATTGCCGCGACCCATCGAGATCTGGATCAGATGATCATCGATGGCAGCTTTCGTGAAGACCTCTATTATCGCCTGAATGTTTTCCCCATCGATATGCCCCGCTTGCGTTCTCGCATCGAAGATATCCCTCCGTTGGTTGATGAGTTTACCCGTCGATTAGCCAAGGACGGGTTTGGTCATTTGCGGTTTCATCCAGCGGCGATTCGTTCGCTGCAGGGTCATGAGTGGGCGGGTAATATTCGCGAACTGGCAAACCTGGTTGAGCGCTTGGCTATCCTTTACCCGGATGCGGTGGTGGGGGTGAGCGAGTTGCCCGAGAAGTTTCGTCACATAGATGAGCCAGACCCAGGGCTATATAAAGGTAACGATCAGCGTAAAGATGATAGTTCTGATGAATGTGCTGCAGAACCCTCTGCTGATGAATATAAAGGGGCGAATGACCATGAGCTACCTGAGCAGGGAATGGACCTGAAGTTGCATCTGGAAAAGATTGAACAGGATTACATTAATCAGGCGCTGGAACAAACCACTGGAGTGGTTGCGCGAGCCGCTGATCTGTTACAGATACGCCGGACAACCCTGGTGGAAAAAATGCGTAAATATGGAATTCAGCGGAAATAATATGAGCGCTGCCGAAAAAGAGATTACCGCCTTACAATCGCAAGTGGCTGAGCTACAGGGGCAATTGGGCCAGTTGCAGCAGGCTAAGCAGAGTGCTGAAAAAGATCACCTGCGTACCTCAGGCCGACTGGATGATCTGCTGAACCTGCTACCAGCGGGTATTTTGGTAATAGATAGTCGGGGTGAGGTCAGTCTTTGTAACCCTGCTGCAGATTCGTTGCTGGAAACCCCTTTGCAGGGTGAGAAATGGGTTTCGGTGATTAACCGTAGTTTCGCTCCCCGTAGTGATGATGGACATGAAGTTTCACTCAAAAGTGGCCGCAGGGTGAGTTTGCAGACCCGTTCTCTTGAAAATGAAGCGGGTCAGTTTGTTATGTTGACGGACCAGACCGAAACCCGCTTGTTGCAGGGTCGGTTGGCGCATTTTCAGCGGTTGTCAGAAATGGGGCGGATGATGGCATCCCTTGCGCATCAGGTGCGTACGCCATTATCTGCGGCGCTTTTATATGCCAGCCATCTGATGAAACCGGAGTTGCGGCCGGAACAGCGGATTAAGTTTGCCGGTAAGGTGAAATCCCGACTGGATAATCTCGAGTTGCAGGTGCGGGATATGCTGATTTTTGCTCGGGGGGAAACCCGATTAGAAGATCAGCTAAGTATTGCTGAACTGTATCGAGAGCTGGAAGATGCTCTGGATATGCCTCTGCATAGCTGGGATGCTGATTGCGATTGCATTAATCATGTGCCCGACCTGCAGTTGAACTGTAATAAAGACTCGCTTCTGGGTGCCATTATGAATCTGGTAAACAATGCGTTGCAGGCCGGGGGTAAAGGTACTGAGTTGGTTATTGAAGCGCGATTGGTGGGGGATAAGTTGGGCATCGAGGTACGGGATAACGGCCCGGGTATGGATGCTGAGCTTTGTAATAAAGTGATGGAACCATTCTTCTCGACCAAATCCCATGGCACCGGGTTAGGGCTGGCAGTCGCTCAGGTGGTCGCTAAAGCACATCATGGTGAGTTTATGTTGCGGTCCCAGCCGGGTATAGGTACGCAGGCGGGCTTTTTGATTCCCTATCAGACCAATGAAACAAATTAACATTCTGAAGCCTAAGCTCAGCTTAGAAAGTTCAGCACAGTAAGCTCAGCATAGAAAGTTAAGCACAGTAAATTCAGCGTAGTAAATTGCAAAGCTGCAATATCGATAATAATGAAGGCAGGGCCGGGTAACGTATGAGTATTCAAGTATTAGTGGTAGAAGATGACGCTGATCTGCGCGAGGCGCTGGTGGATACTCTCGAGTTGGCCGGTTTTGAATATCTGGAGGCGGAGTCAGCCGAGAAGGCGCTGGAGGTGATTGCTGAATATCCGGTGGATATGGTGGTCAGTGACGTCAATATGGGCGGCATGGATGGTCACCAGCTGTTAGAAAAGATCCAGCAGACTCACCCTTGCCTGCCGGTGATGCTGATTACCGCGTATGGGCAGGTTGATAAAGCCGTGGATGCCATTAGAAGTGGTGCCGTGGATTACCTGATGAAGCCTTTCGCGCCAGAAGCGCTTATTGAGGTGATCAGGCGTTATACCGGCACCCAGATAAATGAACAGAGTA
>JAGPUU010000212.1 GCA_018067325.1 Amphritea sp. | reverse complement strand
GTGTTCGAGTGGCGGTAGCTGTGTCACGGCGGCGCTTAGTCCAGCAGACTTTCTAGCTGGAAAAGATTTCGTGCTGTGCTTTCGTAATCGATCTGATAACTTCCATCATCGATAGCTGCTTTCAACTCAGCAACTTTCTCTTCGTTAACAGAGATGCCTTCTTCTACCAGCTGTTCAGCGCTTTTCTGAACGGCCTGAGCTGCATCACTCAGACTTACACCAGAGGAAGCTATTTCGCTTTCTGGAGCTTTCTGAACTTTGCTCTCGGCGGCAGGCTGATCACTTACCTTGGCACGAGAGTTAGCCGCTTGTGTAGTCGACGATAAACCCGTGATATCAATAACCATTTTCTGGTCCTCATGCTGTTCTTAATACAGCTATCGGCGCGTAGATAGAAAACTTTAACCGTTTCTGAATAAATATGAGGTCATTATAGCAGCACAATTACCCACCTGCGAGAGTCTCTAATGACGGGAGACTGATATGATCCCTCTACTTTTTACATATCCCCGAATTGTCTTGCCGGAACGGGAATTTGTAACTGAAATTTGCTCTCCCAAAGATCCATTTTGTTTGGCTGTTCCGGTCATTCTAATCGACATTGAACCTTTGTTTGCTTCAATATAAACCAGATCTCCTTTTCTGATCAGTAATCTCTTTTCAACCAGAGATGGAGATATTACCTGATTAGATGCGATGGCACGTTTTATCTCTCTGCCTAATAGTTCTGCAGGGTCGCTGAAGTAGGGGGAGGTTAGACGTTTCAAATCGAACTCTCTGAGATAGGTGTCCGAATCCCCCAAAATGGTGCCTTTGCTTAATGCACGGCTGGAAACAACAATCTGTTGCCACTGTTCGACGGTGGCTGAGATAAAAATAGTCCAGGCAGGGTGGCTGCAGATCGCTTTAACTGAAACGCGGGATGAGCTGCCAGGTGCATGGACAAAGGATATAGGTGCTTCACATCGACGATTATCCAGGGTGGCTGGCAGTGGTTTTACGTTGATAACGGTGCGAGCTAACGGATTAATAGCCTGGTACTGGTTAATAAGGTGTTGATGGGCTTTTTGAGTGGTAGAATCGAGATTGTCGGCCAGCGCGCTCTTTACTGGCAGCGCTAACATGGCTATAAGTGTGACTATTATGGTGGTTTTGTTTTTTTTCACGGTAAATCCGGAAGTTTCCATTGCCGGTGAATTAGCAATGTCTAGTAACGCTTAGTACAGAGAGCATCATGTCAGGTATAAACAGTACTGTAAACCAACGCACTAACATGGCGGGACAGAACCGTCTTGAGCTCCTTTTGTTCGGACTTAACGATGACCAGGAATATGGTATCAACGTTTTTAAGGTTCGAGAGGTTTTGCCTTGTCCTAATTTGACAGCTATCCCTAAGCAAACTACTGCGTTGAAAGGCCTGGCTCATATTCGCGGTGAGACAATACCTGTTATTGATCTTTCGCAAGCCATCGGCGGTGTGCCGGTGGAAGCAGATGATCGCCAAAACTGTTTTCTGATCGTGTCGGAATATAATCGACGGGTACTGGCGTTTCTGGTGCGTAACGTTGATCGTATTTTGCCTGCTAAGTGGGATCAGGTAAGCCCTCCGCCAATAGAGACGAATGAAAAAAATTATCTCACAGCAGTAGTGCAGTATGAGAAAGGGCTGATTGAAATTCTCGATGTAGAGCAGGTGTTAGCCGACCTTATCCCTGTTAATACGGAAGTCACGTCGACGACAATAACTAAAGCCGACAGAGAAAATGCGTCGAAGTATCATATATTAGTAGTAGATGACTCGAGCGTTGCCCGGACGCAGGTTAAAAAAGCGCTGGAAAGCTTGAATATTAAAGTAACTACTGCAAATAACGGTCAAGCAGCATTAGATGTCCTGACTCAACTGGCGGATAAAAACCATAAAGTCAGAGATATTTTTCTGATGGTAATTTCTGATATCGAGATGCCTGAAATGGATGGCTATACTTTGGTTAAGAAAATTCGAGAAGATAGTCGTCTAAAGCCATTGTATGTAATATTGCATAGCTCTCTGAGTGGTCGCTTTAACCTGGCAATGGTCAAGCGAGTAGGAGCTGATTCCTTTATCGGTAAATTCAACCCGGATGAACTGGCTGAAGCGGTCGTAGAACGAATCAATGCCGTTGAGGCTTGATATGTTCTACGCTGTATGGAGACAATACGCTGAACGCGAATAGAGTAACGATAACAGAACAAGAGTTTGACCGTTTTTGCCAGTTTCTTGAACGGGCTTGTGGAATACTGCTGGCAAAACATAAGCAGTACCTGGTAGAAAGTCGTCTGAGTAAAATTCTGATTGAAGGCGAATACGGTTCATTAGGGCGTCTTGTCGATAGCCTGATTCTTCCTGGTAACAGTGGTCTGAAAGAACAAGTCATTAATGCAATGACGACCAACGAAACGCTCTGGTTTCGTGATATTCATCCCTATGAAATACTAAAAAATAAGTTATTACCTGAATTGGTATCATCTACTTCCTCCGGTCAGCGTCTTAAAATTTGGTCAGCGGCCTGTTCAACCGGACAAGAGCCCTACTCAATCAGTATGGTGTTGGACGAGTTTAAGTCAGCGAATCCTGGTGTGTTCAGATTGGGAGAGGAGATTACAGCAACGGATATTTGTACCCGTGTACTGGATCAGGCGCGTCAGGCTGAGTATGAAATGTTAGCGCTAGGACGGGGTTTGTCTCAGGACCGATTGAAAAAGTTTTTCGAGCCCGGAAAAAGTGAAGCCTGGACGCTGATGTCCAAGATTAAAAGTCGTGTGCGTTTTCGAGAATTAAACCTGTTGGGTTCATATGCGGGTATAGGCCCTTGCGATATTGTATTTTGTCGTAATGTTTTGATCTATTTTTCAACCGAGCGGAAGCGTGAGATTCTGACTAAAATCCACAAAACGCTTAAACCAGGCGGGTATCTTCTTTTGGGTGCCTCTGAGTCGATTGCAGAACTGAATGATCTTTTTGAAATGGTCCATTGTCGGCCTGGCATTATTTATAAAGCAAAATAAAGAACGCGCATTTGGCGCGTTTTTTATAGCCATAGCTGGCGTGCTAAAAATCCTTCCTGTGTTAGTTTTTATATGTATTAGAGACTGCGCTACGCCATACAATATTTGTAATTGAATAACTTTTCTAAGAATTTAGCTATTAGTCCTCAGTGGCTTTCCCTCTTGTTTCTTTATTGCCGCCCCTCTTTTACGTTGCCGCTTTGCCGCTATTACCCGGATAACGATTGCCGCCTTCTTTGCCTTATATCTATAAGTATCTGTATTTAAAGAGAAACTATGTTTTGGTACTGCTTTTGCATTATATCGTTCAAAGGAAAATTTGAGGCAGGACGATGGCAATAAGCTTTGATAAGGCACTTGGAGTTCATGAGCAGGCAGTTGGCTTGCGGATTCAGCGTGCTGAAATTTTGGCTAATAATATTGCTAACAGTGATACCCCTAATTACAAAGCGCGCGATATTGATTTCAAGAGCGTTTTGCAAGGGGCTCAAAGTGGACAACAACCGCTGAAGATGACGCATACCGATGATGCTCATAATAGCGGTCTGATCAGTTCCGACTTTTCTGCAGAGATGATGTATCGCGTTCCCAATCAGCCAAGTGTTGATGGTAACACGGTGAACATGCAGGAAGAGATGGCTAGATACACTGAGAATGCTGTGGATTATCAGGCGTCATTTCAGTTCCTGAGTAAAAAGTTCAAAGGTTTAAGCAACGCAATTAAGGGTGAGTAACTATGTCTCTGGGTAACGTTTTTGATATTGCTGGTTCCGCGATGAGCGCACAAAGTGTGCGTTTGAACACTACTGCCAGCAATATGGCGAATGCCGAGAGTGTTAGTAGCAGTGAGGGTGAAACCTATCGTGCGCGCAAACCAGTTTTTGAGTTGAAGCGGATGGAAAACCTCCAGCCAGGTGGTATGCCTTTGGGTGTGCAGGCGGGCCAGGGAGTAAATGTGGCGGGTATTGTTGAAAGCGATGCTCCTCTGCGTCAGGAATATAACCCGGACCATCCGATGGCGGATGAAAAGGGTTACGTTTATTACCCTAATGTAAATGTTGTTGAAGAGATGGCGGATATGATCTCAGCGTCACGTTCTTTTCAGATTAATGCTGAGATCATGAATACTGCAAAACAGATGATGCAGCGAGCACTGACCCTAGGCCAGTAAGCTCTGGGAGTGTTTGATATGAGGTGTATGTTATGAGTGTTGATAACGTCAACAATACACAATCGGTCTTTGATCAGATTAATGCCAATAATAAGGCGGGGTCTACCTCTTCTTCTGCGGAAAGTAGCAGTAGCGCAGATAGTGAGATGTTTATGAAGCTGATGATTGCGCAGCTTCAAAACCAGGATCCGACCAGCCCGGCAGATACAACTTCCTTTATGCAGCAGATCTCCAGCATGAGTACGGTTGAGAGTATCAATAAGCTGAATAGCACCGTCGAAGGTATGTCTTCTTCGCTGTTGTCCAGTCAGGCGGCTTTGCAAGCGTCTTCGCTGGTGGGCCAGACTGTGTATGCCAAAACTGATCAGGGCGTTGTGGGTGAGTCAAAAGAGATTAACGGTGTAATTGAACTGCCTGTGAGTTCCCCTGATGTAAGGGTGACTATCTATGATTCGAAAGGTGATCAGGTCGAACAATTCAGTATGGGAGCCCAGAATGTAGGTGACCATAGCTTTAAGTGGAATGCCGGCGACCGGCCTGAAGGAAGTTACCGCGTGGTAGCTGAAGCTCAGGTTGATGGTGAATATCAGCTGGCAGCAAGTTATATAGGCTACAACGTAAATAGCGTTACTTTGGGACAAAACGGCATCGGTATGAAAGTGAATACGGATGCAGGTGCAGTGTCACTTAGTG
>JAGPUU010000210.1 GCA_018067325.1 Amphritea sp. | reverse complement strand
GGTGACTATTGCTGGTGTTTTGCGTAAATTGTTTTATAGCGTAATAAGATCATATTTTTCAGAGTACTTAGCCGTATATGTCATCAGAGATTCCTGCCAGTACATCCCCTGATAATTCTTTTATAGAAGGGTTTTATACCTATCTTTTACCGGGTATTGCATATCTTGTTCTGGCTCACTTTTCTATAACCTGGTTGTCTATTCAACCGAGTGAGGCTTCAGCGGTCTGGCCTGCTGCCGGCGTATCGATTACAGCTATTCTTCTGCGTGGTTATCGTGTTTGTTTTGGGCTGTTTGTCGCTTTGATGATTTTTTATGCCAGCAGCTGGTTGGATACAGAAAACGCTGCAACGGTAGTCCGTTCGCTTTCTTTGATGTTTTTGCTCAGCTGTGCCGCCGTATTGCAAGCCGCTGGGGCGGTATGGTTGGTAAATCGATTTTTGGGAGGTTTGCCTGCCCTGATCGATGATAAAGAGATAACACTGTTTCTGTTTATTATCGGGCCGGTGGCTTCTATGGTCGCAAGTCTGATGGCAATTACCACGTTTCTCTTCTTTGGCATTATCGGAGGGGGTGAGTATTTTGTTAGTTGGTTAACCTGGTGGATTGGCGACACTATCGGTGCCATTGTGATGGTGCCTATGTTATTAGCTCTGTTTGCTAACAAACAGAGTACTCTCTATACACGGAGAATGGCTGTTGGTCTGCCTATGGTAGGCTTACTCGTCGTGATCATTACGTTGTTCATAGTGACTAAGAACTATGAATCAAAAGAACGAATGTCACAGTTTAACCGACAGGCTGAACAGCTGCATTCGCATTTTCAGGCAAGGCTTAATGCCGGGGTTGAGGTGCTTTACTCGCTTCGCAGTTTTTTTATCAGTAGTACTCTTGTTGATGATCATGAGTTTTCTAAATTCACTAAGTACACTCTGACGCGTTACCCTGAAATCCAGGCGCTAGAGTGGATTCCCCGGTTGCATCACTCTCTTCGTTCAGAATATGAAAGTACTTCTGGTGGTTTTCCCAGTTCTGTCAGGCAGGTGCTGGAAAGAGACGAATTTGGTTCTTTTCGGCTCGCAGCCGAAAGGGATTTCTATTACCCGATTACCTATATAGAACCTTTTAAGGGAAATGAACGGGCTTTTGGTTATGACGTGGCAAGCCACCCAACCGCGAAGCAGGCTTTGTACAGAGCTCGGGAGGTAAATGGACTGTCATTTACGGCGCCAATAACCCTTGCCCAAGAGTCTGGAGAACAGCGAGGCATCGTTGCTTACCTGCAAATTAACCATGGTTGGGTTGATGCTGGTCTTTCGAATGAAGGGGTCGTGGCGGCCGTGTATCGGATGGGAGATTTTGTTGGCTCGGTGCTGGAGAGTCGTGAGGATCTTGCTTCATACATCGATATTGAATTACTTGATATTACAGACGATCCGAAACTGATATTCAGTTCGGCGAACGAGTCTATGATCCCTAACACTGATCTTAAGTGGGCCAGTGATTATATAATAGGGGGTCGGAGCTATCAGTTTAAGTACACGGCTAAACCCGAATTTTATACGCTGTTATTTCAGTGGAGCAGTTGGATCGTTCTGCTAGCGGGCATGATATTCACCGCGTTGTTGGGCGGCTGGTTGCTCTCCCTGACCGGGAGGACCCTGAGAGTGGGACAGCTGGTGAGGGAGAGAACAGCTTCGTTGCAGTATGAAGTAGAGGAGCGGCGGCGAGCTGAACAGGAACTGCGTAAAGTTTCTAAAGCGGTCGAATTCAGCCCTAATATGGTGCTTATAACCCGTCCAGACGGAGAGATTGAGTACTCCAGCCCTAAATTTACTGAAGAGACTGGCTACAGCACGGAAGATGTTATAGGTCAGAATATCGAGATGCTTCACTATGTACGCTTGGGTGAAACCTCCTATCGAGATCTGTGGCATGAGCTAGAAAACAGGGAGGTTTGGCGCGGTGAAATAGTAAACCGGAAAAAGTCAGGCGACCTGTATTGGGCACAAGTCAGTATTGCTCCTATTTACGACTTAGAGGAAGAACTGACTCATTATGTGGTTACGCTACAAGATATTACTGAGAACCGCCTGATCTCTGAACAGATTAGTTATCAGGCAAGTCATGATCAGTTAACGGCGTTGGTAAATCGCCGTGAGTTCGAAGTCCGGCTTGAAACGCTGTTGAAAACGCAGTGTCAGGCTGGTGCTCAGCACGCCTTTTGTTTTCTCGATCTGGATCAGTTTAAAGTGGTCAACGATACTTCAGGGCATGTTGCAGGCGATGAGCTGCTGCGACAGGTTTCGGCTCTGTTACAGGAACGGGTGAGGGCAAATGATACTCTGGCCCGGCTGGGGGGGGATGAATTCGGTATCCTGTTGCATAACTGCCCTCTGGAGAAGGCTAGGCTAGTCGCTGAAGATGTACGCAATGCTATCGCCCAGTTTAAATTCTGTTGGGAACAGCAGGTGTTCAGTATCGGGGTGAGTATCGGTGTTGTTGAAATTAACGAACACTCTGCGGGCCTGACAGAAATTCTCAAACATGCTGATTCCGCCTGTTATACAGCTAAAGACTCCGGTCGTAACCGGGTTCGTTTGTACTCGGTTGGTAATGAGATGTTGGCTCAGCGGGAAGGGGAGATGCAATGGGTTTCGGAAATCAACTCCGCTCTGGATGAAAATCGCTTCATTCTTTATGGGCAGCTAATCGTGCCGTTACAGAACCCTCAGCTTAAACCGGATATTGAAATACTGCTGAGGATGAAAGGCCGGGATGGGAAGATAGTTCCTCCAGGGGCTTTTCTCCCTGCAGCAGAGCGTTATCAGCTGTCAGGTCAGATAGATCAGTGGGTGGTCGATCATGCGTTTGCCTGGCTGGAACGTAACTTTACCCAGTTCAGTCAATATTTTGGTTGTTGTGCGATTAATCTCTCAGGTGGCAGTTTGGGGGACCCTGACCTGAAACAGACAATTATTGGCCATCTGGATAATTCGTCAATGCTGCCTTACAAGGTTAAGTTTG
>JAGPUU010000188.1 GCA_018067325.1 Amphritea sp. | reverse complement strand
AACGAGCAACGAGCAACGAGCAACGAGCAACGAGCAACGAGCAACGAGCAACGAGCTTTATTCGTACCTATTTTGCATCATTTCCCAGCCGCCCAGGTCTTTCCAGCGATTGACAATAGTGCAGAATAGTTCAGCGGTTTTCATTGTGTCGTAAAGAGCGGAATGGGCCTGGTTACCATCAAAGTCGATGTCGGCAAGGTCGCAAGATTTAGCCAATACAGTATGGCCAACGGCGAGACCGGCCAGGGTGGCGGTGTCAAAAGTCGAAAAAGGATGGAATGGGTTGCGTTTAGTGTCGCAGCGTTCAGCAGCGGCGGTAACGAAACCGTGATCAAAAGAGGCGTTGTGTCCTACCAGAATGGCGCGTTTACAGTCATGAGCTTTAACGGCTTTTCGAATAGGTTTAAATATTTTTTCCATCGCTTCTGCTTCTGAAATAGCGCCGCGCAACGGGTTGTACGGATCTATTCCAGTGAAATCTAACGCTGCTTTTTCAAGATTGGCACCTTCAAAAGGCTCGACGTTAAACTCAAAACTTTGATCGATCATGATGTTGCCATCATCATCCATTGTCAGGGTGACTGCGGCAATTTCCAGCAGTGCATCTGTTTGAGCATTAAATCCGGCGGTTTCTACGTCGATAACAACGGGCAGATAGCCGCGGAAACGGTTAGACATTGGGTGCTGGTATTGTGCGCTTCTGTTCAATGCATGTCCTTAATGGCCGGTTTAATCAGCCAAGATTGGTAATTTTGCTGTGCTCAAGTGTAAAGACTTGAGTGGGTTTTAACAAATACCTAAACCAGTATCAGTCAGCTTATTGATAAAGTGTTAAAATCTAAAGCTTGTATCCTCCGTGCCGATATAAGGTAGGCCTGTAGAATAAGGTTGAAATGCCCATTAAATTCTCATGATTTCAGATGGATGTCGGTTGTTTATGCGCGTAGCTATTTTATTGTTGCTTTCAGTATTATCCCTGCCGGTTTTTGCGGTTGGTTATGCTGCGTCTATCGAACAGTCTAAATGGGAACTGGAAGCGTCTAAGTTCAGCTGTCGCCTGTCTCAGAGGATTCCCCTGTTTGGTGAAGGAGAGTTTAATCATGAAGCGGGTGAGACAGTACGCTTTATTTTAAAACCCAAGCAAGGACATGGCCTTAAAGGCAGTGCTCAGTTATTGGAGGAGGCGTCACCCTGGCAGCCGGGTACACCAACACGGCAGATCGGAAAGGTAACCTTTGCATCGAACGGAACGATTGCAGTGCCGACTGGATATTCTCAGCAGATGCTGGCGAGCCTGTTTCGGGGGCGCAAACCCACTTTTTTAGCTCAGAACTGGGCTGATACCGGAGAGTCTGTTCGTATCGGACTTTCTGCGGCTAATTTTTCCCCCGCGTATGCTGCTTATTCAGACTGTATTACTGAACTATTACCGGTTAACTATCGGCAAATTGCTCGAACAGCGGTTCTCTTTCCCTCTGCTCAATGGAAACTGTCCGACTCCACTAAAGCGCGACTAGACTTGATTGCGATTTATGTTAACAACGACGACTCGGTGAATTCGGTTTTTGTTGATGGTCATTCTGATGCTCAAGGGCGTCGATTGGCTAACCGGGATCTGTCCAAAAAACGCGCTGAAGTGGTGACCGCTTATCTGGAAAAGAAAGGGATTAATCCCGATCTGATAACGACCCGGTATCACGGTGAACGTTATCCTGTGGCGAAAAAAAGTAATCGTGCTACCCAGGTGCGAAGTCGTCGTGTGACCATTCGCTTAGATCGGGATTGATTTACGCTTCTTTATCTATGAATCCTGTTGTTTAAGCCTCTTTAACTCTGGCGTAATCATGCTACAATTGCGCCCTTTCTTATTTGTGTCCGCTAGAGGCTATGTCGCTCTCTACGGGGCTGATTTTGCGTTTGGAGCCTCTCTAATATGTCTGATATCAAAAAGGTTGTGCTGGCCTATTCCGGCGGCCTTGATACTTCTGTAATCGTGCGTTGGTTACAGGACACTTATAACTGTGAAGTTGTAACTTTTACTGCTGACCTTGGTCAGGGCGAAGAAGTAGAACCTGCTCGTGCTAAAGCCGAAGCGCTGGGCGTTAAAGAGATCTACATAGAAGACTTGCGTGAAGAGTTTGTCCGCGACTTCGTATTCCCTATGTTCCGTGCGAATACCATCTACGAAGGTGAGTATCTGCTGGGTACTTCAATCGCACGTCCACTGATCGCCAAGCGTCTTATTGAGATTGCTAATGAGACCGGTGCTGATGCTATCTCACATGGTGCGACCGGTAAGGGTAACGATCAAATTCGCTTCGAGTTGGGTGCGTACGCACTGAAGCCTGGCGTTGAAGTTATTGCGCCATGGCGTGAATGGGATCTGACTTCCCGTGAAACCCTGATGAAATACTGTGAAGAGCATGATATTCCAGTTGATTTCTCCAGCAACAAGAAGAAGAAATCTCCGTACTCTATGGACGCTAACCTGCTGCACATCTCTTATGAGGGTGACATTCTGGAAGATCCATGGGCAGAAGCTGAAGATGATATGTGGCGTTGGTCTGTATCTCCTGAGGAAGCTCCTGATAAAGCGATCTATATGGAGCTGACTTATGAGAAGGGCGATATCGTTGCTATCGATGGCAAAGCGATGAGTCCGGCTACTGTTCTGGAATATTTGAATAAGGTTGGTGGTGAAAACGGTATTGGTCGCCTGGATATTGTTGAGAACCGTTTTGTCGGTATGAAGTCTCGTGGTTGTTATGAAACCCCAGGGGGCACTATCATG
>JAGPUU010000182.1 GCA_018067325.1 Amphritea sp. | reverse complement strand
AGTGATGCACATAGCCAGGCCTGACCCTGAAAGCTTTTTGCTAGTAAATTAGAAAAACGATCTATTGGTGTTTTTTGAAGGTTTATGAACACGTCCATGTGTTTTTTTAGTACCGCAGACTAAGATCTCGGTTCGCGCGCCATCGTATAGAATTCACTGTTGGCCTGCATGTTAGTAACGATGGCCATTCTATTTGATAACCCGAAGAACGCCGTAACGCCGGCGATGTCTAAAATATCCTCATCGTCAAAGCCATGGTTCTTGAGCTGGTCATAATCTGATTGTGCGACTAATTCCGGAGTCCGTGACAGCTTGAGAGCAAATGCTAACATAGCTTTTTGCTTCTCGTTTATGGGTGCATGGAGATAGTTTATCGCTATCTGATCTGCTAATTGTGGCGCTTTAGAATAGGCACGCAGCAGAGCTCCATGCGCTACAACGCAGTATTGGCAGCCATTTGCAGCGCTGGTGGCAACGACAATCATCTCTTTTTCAGTCGGGCTAAGGGTGCTTCCTTCGCGATCCATAATGGCATCGTGATAGGCAAAGAACGCTCTAAATTCTTCAGGACGATGTGCGAGTGTCAAAAATACATTGGGGATAAACCGTGCCTTCTCCTGCACCGCTAAGATACGAGAAAGAATATCTTCGGGTAAAGAATCCAGGTCGGGGACAGGATAGCGGCTTATTGGTAATTGGCTCATTTGTGATCACCTTTGGCTTCATTTTAAAGAACTCGTGGGTTAGTCTACCTATCACTATCGACAAAAATGAGACACAAAGCGGCCAATTAGCGCGCGAATTAGGACAATATGTACCAAATACTCGGATTAGCATTTGATGGATGCCAAGCCTCTGGCCTGAGCTCTCCCTTTGATGTGTTTAATGTTACCAATACGATATGGAAGCAACAGCGCGGAGAAGATACTGAGCTGTACAATTGTCGGTTGGTATCGCTCACAGGAGAGCCTGTAACCTGTTCAAATGGCATGCGCTTTCTGGTGGACTCTTCCCTGGAAGAGGCTCCTCCGGCGGACTTAATTCTGGTGCCAGGCATTCATCACATGGATGCTAAATCGCTACTTAAAAACCTAAAACTGCTCGACAGAGAAACTCACTGGTTGCAGCGCAGAGTAGAGCAAGGAACAGTCATCGCCGCCAATTGTAGCGGGGTTTTTTTATTGGCTGAAACCGGAGGTCTGGAGGGAAAAGAGGCGACGACAGCCTGGTGGCTTGGCGGACTCTTTCGTAGTCGCTATCCCGGAGTTAAGCATCGAGCTGATCAGTTACTTGTGAAAAATGAAGGGACATACTGCACCGGTTCGATGACCGCAAATCTGAGCGTTATGTTGACGATTGTTGAGCAGCAGGTGGGCAGGCAGCTAGCCCAGAATGCAGCACGGACTATGTTAATCGACGCCTCTCAAAGCTATGCATCACCTTATCTGTTTATACAGGAACAAACGGACCATCAGGATAGCCTGGTTCTGGCGGTTGAGAGTCAATTACAAAGAGATATCTCTCAGAAATTGAATATGGAAGAGCTGGCAAAGATGCACTCGGTCAGTTTGAGAACGTTGTCGCGTCGGTTTAAAAAAGCGAATGGTATTAACTTATCCGACTATCACCAGCGTATCAGGCTGGAGCATACTAAGTTGCTACTGGAAACAACCAGTCTCAGCATCGAGCAGATCGTGGAGAGGGTGGGTTATAGCAGCCAGAGTTCATTGCGCCGGTTATTTAATAAGGAATTAGGACTCTCCCCCAGTAATTACCGCCAGCAACATCAACAAGAGGCGGGATAAGTCCCTCTCAGTTTTGTTAAGCCAAGCATGCCTTTATCTGAGGTTTAATGCTGAGAGGTTAATTCAGACGTTCGTACCGCTAAGGTGCCGATTCTGGACTATCCAGTTCGCTACAGACCTCGACTATCTGCTCACGTAACCATTGATGGGCCTTCGAGAGGTGGGTCATTTTGTTCCAGTAGAGGCACAACTCAAAACGACTGATAAAGGGCGGGTCTTTAATCTGCATCGGCCCGCCAATCAGCTTTGCTAAGCGCTCTGGCAGCGTTATAACCAGGTCGGTACCGGCGATGGTCGGGATGAAGTTAGATACACTCGGCAGGCGTAGTGCGACATTTAAATTCACCCCTTGAAGCTCCGGGGTGTTCAAATAAGTTGGTTTCCACCCCCCCTCATAACGAATCTCTAAATGCTTGGCCTCTATATAATCCTCGAGCCCGATCGGTTGCTTGGCCAATGGGTGCTCTGTGGATATTAGACAAACATAGCGATCCTGAAACAGAGCGCGTTGATAGAGAGCTTCATAATCATGCACGACCGGCGAAAGCAGCAGATCGCACTGACCGCGCTGCAGTTGTTGATGACCACTGACATGGGACTGAATAAATGTCATTCGGATATTGGGTGCTAGTCTGTTTAACCGTTGCACCAAACTCGGAACGATCACCTGTAGCTCATACTGGTTACAGGAGACGGTCACGTCCAACGTGGCATTCGAAGGTACAAAGTTCTCCGGCTGGAGTAGCTCAGACATACCCCTAAGCAGATTCTCAATTTCAGGCATGATCTGGTGACAGCGGCGAGTAGGAGCCACTCCCCGGCCAGAGCGCACAAAGAGAGGGTCCTGCAGTGCTTCACGCATTTGGTCCAGCGTATAGCTCACGGTAGGTTGGTTCTGTCCAAGCTCAATCGCCGCCGCCGTCAGGGAACCCAGCTCATAGATAAGCTTTAGGGTCTTAAGACTTTTGAAGCTCAGCGCGCTGTAATCAAATTTTTCCATAATAGGTATCAGTATTATCGACTTAATCAATACTATTGTTAGCGCTATAGTCGGGTCAACAATAAATAAAAAAGGAAGTCGACATGAGCCAAAGAGATCTAACTGAAGACGAGATCCGCCAGTATCAGCAAGATGGAGTC
>JAGPUU010000170.1 GCA_018067325.1 Amphritea sp. | reverse complement strand
AACGGTAGAGTTTTATAAGTATTATCTGAATATGGACTTTTTAGTTGCGATTGCTGAAGACAAAGTCCCCTCGACTAAAGAGCCAGATCCTTATATGCATCTGTTTCTGGATGCAGGCCATGGCAATATTCTGGCTTTTTTTGAATTGCCCAACTCTCCGAGAATGAGCAGAGATCTTAATACTCCTGAATGGGTTCAGCATATCGCTTTCGAAGTGGAAGATCGGGATGCGCTGCTTGAAGCACAAGCAGAGCTTGAATCTAAAGGGCTTGATGTTTTAGGGGTAACAAATCACGGTATCATACACTCGATTTATTTCTTTGATCCTAATGGTCATCGTTTGGAGTTGACCTATCGTTCAGGCACTCCGGAACAGATGAAGCAGTTGGCTGAAGTCGCCCCTCTAATGTTAGAGGAGTGGAGCCAGACTAAAAAAGCACCTAAGCATGCCGCCTGGTTACATGATGAAGAGTTCTCTTAGACCGATTGCCTAATCTTCATTTATGATAATTTTCATTAAGGTTTCGAGATGATTTTATATGACTATTTTCGTTCATCTGCAGCTTATAGAGTTCGGATTGCGCTGAATCTAAAGAAAATTGCGTATACACAAATCCCGGTTGATCTCGTACAAGGCGCGCAGCGGAACAGGGATTATCTGCTAAAAAACCCCCAGGGTTTAGTTCCTCTTCTTGAAGATGATGGTCAGCTTATTCATCAGTCAATTGCTATCTGTGAATACCTTGATGAAAAGGTAACTGAGCCATCTATTATTCCTACGGATATCAACGAGCGAGCGATGATGCGCTCAATCGTGGGCATGATCGCGTCCGATATCCACCCGATTAATAATCTCAGGGTGTTGAACTACCTGTCGGATGAGGTGGGGGTTACCGGTGAGCAGCGAAAAGCATGGTACCGACATTGGATGTTAGTGGGGTTGGAATCATTAGAGGAGTTCCTCAGCGCCTCTAACAAGACAGGTGACTTCAGCATTGGAGACCAGCCCACCCTGGCTGATATCTGCCTTATTCCTCAGTTATATAACGCACAGCGATTCAAGATTGAAACGGATCAGCTGAAAGTTATTAAACGTATTGAGTCCAACTGCCAAAACATAGATGCTTTTTCAAGGGCCCATCCAGATGAAAATATTTAAGGGGGATGCCCGAACTGCATAGCTTAGTAAGTGTGGGCTAAAGGTTATCTTATAAGGATTAATAGCGGTGGAAAAACTGCTTTAGTCTGTATCCCAGAGTGTAGTTCACTCATCTACTTACGATCGACTTGGGCAAAACAACCCATATTACTAAAGCTATACTTCCTCACAACCTGTGTAACAGATCTAATGGAAAGCCTGCGCCGTCAATGCTAGATCTGCAGGCTTTTTGCTGTTTATAAAAAATTGTTCAGAATGAACTGACTCTTATCTCTGTAATCAGATCGGTTCGGCAAAAAGCGTGTAGAAAGCAGGTTTGCTCGGCCATCCCCAAAACATGCTGTGCGTAGTTGTCGTCGTAATTTGACTCCAGATAGCAGTGTGTTTCAACTTCGTCTGCTTCGCCTCGCAGGCCTGTTTTGTCTGATGCTCCTGCCAGGGAGAAATGAGTATCCTGAATGATTCTGTATTGATCTAATTCCTTTTTAAAGATCACCGCAGCCCGACCAAACTGAGTCATAAAGCAGAATGCGATCCCGGCAGAGATGTAAGTGTTTGCGTCTGGGGCCCGGCCTTGTCCGCCTTTCTCAGTGGCTTCTTCGGAGAGAAATTTAAAGATAGATCCGTGTGGATTGTACAGGTGTTGTTCTATCTCTTTAACGCCATCTGGCCGTACTGTGCAGATCGCTTTTACATGAAGAAGTCTGTTCTGCTCTTCTGCGAGGCTCGAGCCTGAAAATCCGGTGGTATGTTCCTCTTTAGGGGTCATTTTACCGGTGTTTTGGATAATTGGGCCTACGGATGATTCAATCGATTTGGCGATAGAAAATTGATCGCCGGGGTCTTTCAGTAAAGGCTGCTTCAGAGGTGTTGTTTCGGTTGTGCTTATCTCTATGCCGTTATGGGAGAGGGCAAAGAAACTATCGAGTGCTTCGCGCATTAACCCTGATAGAGGGTTCATGCGGACGGCGTCTTCAACCAGTTGCTGCAATGTTGCGCTATCGGCGTCCGCGTCTATCTGAGCTTCCAGCTGAACATCCTCAGCGCCACCGGTCATGGTGCCCCTCAGCATCGATCCTTTCATGGTGTAATAGTTATCCTGAATCAGCCGGATATCTTTAATGTTAATGCCACGCTGTTCAGCCAGAGCCAGTATCTCATTCATTGTCGCGCAAACCATTCCGGTGGTGAGGAACGAGAGTGGGCAGGGCGCTTCGTCAAGTCCGTCCAGGTAGGCACCTTCATCACTCGCCAGACGCCAGGCTACCCCTGTTCTGCTTGAACGTACAATCGCTTCTTTCTGCATATGAGACAGTGAACGTACCCAGGTGCGCAGGGAATCCCCCATTCTTTGGGGTGGCGTGTTAATGCCAACCTCATCGGGATTAGACACTTTGAAGAAAAGGGGTAAACCGGAATCTTTGAGTGGGTTGTTCATACTGACCTCGCTATATCGGCCTCTGTAAGCCAATTTGTTCTGCTAAGGAGTTCATGATGACACTATCGGTGGTTTTGATTAATTCATAAATTCAGATATAAATGGTAAATTTGGAACATTGGATGTTTATGCAGTAAATAGTTTTAGAGGTTTTAAATGGAAAAAGGTTTCCCTAATTATAGGGTATACGGTGACTATGAGACCGATTTCTCATTGAATCCGGTACACCTTGATGATGTGAATACTTCAACGCAGTTGAATAATTGGACCATTGAATCTCACCGGCATGATGACCTTTTTCATCTGGCATATTTTTATTCTGGAGATGGCGTTCTCTATATGAAAGGGCAGGCACTCAGCTTGAAAGCTCCCTGTTTTTGTACCATTCCAGCAGGAGATGTACATAGCTTTTATGTGGAACAAACGATTCAGGGCTATCTGATGACGATCTCCCGCAGTTTCCTGGAAGGGCTTCTGGAAAGTTCTGGCAGTAGTGTGCTGTTATTAGATCAGTCCAGTTACATTAGAGGCAGCGATGACACCGTTTTCTTTGAGCAGATAGACCCGCTTTTTCAACAAATAAAGACGGAATACACAGAGCGAAAGCCGGCAAGAGAACTAGTTATCCGATCGCTATTGGGGCTGGTTTTTAGTTATTTGTCCCGACTTGAGACAGAGGAGGGCTCAATGCAGGATAAACAGTCATCTGTGGATCTTAATTTATGGCACTTTCGTAAATTCCAGAACCTTATCGGCTACTCTGTTGCTGACAAACGTCCGGTATCAAACTATGCGGCTGAGCTTCGTATCTCTGCAACGCATCTGAACAGAATTTGTCGGGCGGTTGCTGGCAAGTCAGCTTTAAATGTTATCCATGACCGTTTAATCAGCGAGGCAAAAGTGAATCTAGCCTATACCTTTCAATCGGTATCAGAAGTTGCCTACAAACTTGGGTTTGAGGATACCAGCTATTTTTCCCGCTTCTTTAAAAGTCATACTGGCGTCTCGCCAAAAGTATTCAAGGAGCGGGTCAGAAAGCCGGAATGAATAGGAAGGTGCGAACATCTCCCTTGCACATTAGCACGTGCCCTGGGTATTGATTCTATTAAAAGACAACCGTACGTAAACTATTATGAAAAACTCTATGATTTACATGATATTTAACTGCGCGGGCAAGCGTCTGGGCTTCAATATCACGCCCTACCAGGGTTAAGGTCTCTGCGTCACATGCATGATTTACCCGTTCAACCATCTGCTCAATGATAGGGCCTTCATCTAAGTCTGTTGTTACATAGTGGGCAGTTGCTCCGATCAACTTCACACCTCTTGAATATGCCTGGTAATAAGGTTTTGCGCCTTTAAAACCTGGTAAAAAAGAGTGATGGATATTGATACAGCGCCCAGCAAGAGTGGTACATATATTATCTGTAAGTATCTGCATATAGCGGGCAAGCACGACAAGTTCGCTATGTGTTTCTTCAACGATTTCTAACAGCCGAGCTTCCTGCTGAACCTTGGTGTCTTTCGTTACCGGTATATAGATGTACGGTATACCTTCTCGTTCAACCAGGTAACGTAACTCTTCATGGTTAGAAACCACTGCGGTAATCTCTATGTTGAGCTCATTGGTTGAACGCCGGTATAAGAGATCGCGAAGGCAGTGGTCGTATTTAGAAACCATGATTAATACTTTAGTCGGCTCGGTCATGTCATGAATCGCCCATTCCATGTCGAATCGCAAGGCTGTTACCTCGAATGCCGTTTTCAATTGTTCCACACTTGGTTTTTTATCACCTTCAAAGACAAACTCAATAGATGAAAAAAAACGTTTTGAATCTAAATCATCAAACTGATGCAGCTCTTTTATGAAGCAACCGCTGTCGACAAAAAAGTTACCAATAGCTGCAATGATTCCTGATCGTCCAGGGCAACTGATTTTTAGATTAAATGAAGGTTTGTTTTTCATTTGGTATCCAATAGAGAGTTTTTTTCTTTCGTTGTTCTTAAAAAAGAACGGCATTCAATTAATGTGGAACCCCGATCAATCTTCTACGATATCAATGCTGCTGCGTTGAAAATTAGCGCAGCAGCAACATCCTTAATGGTATTACGCTTTAAGCTTTCATTCGGTTGCTGGATGGATCATAGAAGGGGCGCAGCGACGCTTGCGCTTCGAAACGTGTTTTGGCGATCTCTATCTCAAAGTGTCCCTCTTTAATTCTATCCGGGGATAGATCCGCTACCGTTACGTAGCCCATGCCAATTGCAGATTTAACAGCATGGCCATACATACCGGATGATAGGTAGCCGACAATACGGCCATCCATGATAATCGGTTCGTTATGATACAAAAGCGGTTCTGGATCTTTTAGCTGAAACTGGACCATACGGCGATCGGGTAATCCGGCAGCTTTTGCTTTGATAAATGCGTCCCTACCGATGAAGTCTCCTGCATCAGGCTTTGCAGCAAAGCTGAGCCCGGCCTGGATCAGGTTGTCAGTTGCCCCAATATCATGGCCCCAGTGACGGAAGCCTTTTTCTAATCGAAGGCTGTTTACGGCGTGCAACCCGATATTACTAATTTCAAATTCAGCCCCGGCTTTTTGCAACTCAGCAAAGACTCTTACGGAATCAGCTTTAGGTACAAATATTTCCCACCCTAGTTCACCAACGTAGGACAACCGCTGAAGCCAGACAGTTACACCTGCTACATTCGCATAACGGCCCGTGCCAAATATAAATGCGTCAGCCCCCAGATCAGTGTCGGCTACTTTTTCTAGCACTAACCGTGCATTCGGACCTTGTAATGCAAGACAAGAGTAATCAGCGCTTATATCCCGTAGCTGAACATTGCCTTTCAAGTTCTTCTTCAGGTACCACCAATCACGGTATACAGATCCGATACCGGTGGTAATCATAAAACTGTCTTTACCGGTTCTGGATACTGTGACATCAGCTTCAATGCCGCCACGAGCATTCAGCCATTGGGTGTAAGTGAGCGAGCCGGTTTCACCCGACAGATCTCCAGCGCAAATCCACTGAAGTGCTTTTAATGCATCTGGACCAGAGACTTCAAACTTGCCGAAAGATGATATGTCGTAAATTCCGACATTTTGACGTACCGCCATATGTTCCTGAGCATAAAAATCAAACCAGTTTTGGCGTTTATAACTGTAGCTATATTCAGCCTTAGCTCCGTGCTTTGCGAACCAGTTCGGTCGTTCATAGCCGGCGACTTCGCCGTAACAGGCACCTTGTTCTTTCAATACGTCATAGAGAGGTGATTGAATGCGGCCCCGTGCGGTTTTATATTGATAAAATGGCCAGTGCATCGCATAGGTGTGACCCAGTGCTTCGGGAATACGCTCTTCAATATAAGACTGTTCACGCTGGACTGAATTGAGACGCCGCAGATCACACTCCCAAATATCACCTGATGGATGACCATTGATAATCCAGTCAGCCATCAGCTTGCCTAAACCACCCCCCGCACCAATTCCTTTCGAGTTTAGGCCACAGGCGACAAAGAAGTTATCTACTTCTGGTGTTGGCCCAAGCAAGTGGAGGTTATCTGGTGTGAAGCTTTCTGGTCCATTAAAGAAAGTACGAATACCTGTTTCTTCCAATGCGGGGAATGTTTCCATGCTGCGCAGCAAGTATTCTTCAATATGATCCAGGTCACAGGGGAATTCATCAAAGCAGAAGTCTTCGGCAATCCGGTCCATTGAGCATCCACGTGCATTATGCTCAAACCAGCCGACCAACATCTTGCCGGCATCTTCTTTGAAATAGACGCCTTTATCAAAGTCACGCAGAACGGGGCGTTTACTCAGCCCCTTCATATCGTCGGTTACCACATAAAAATGTTCGCAGGCATATAGTGGTAGATCGACACCAATTTTGGCTGCAATATCACGGGACCATAATCCACCGGCTAGTACGACCGTGTCTGCGGTGATCATACCCTGGTCAGTTTGAACACCGACGGCTTTGCCATTGTCGGTGAGAATCTCTTCGACTTTTACATTCTCAAAGACCTTAGCCCCATGTAACTTAGCACCCTTGGACAAAGCCATCGTGGTGTCAACCGGGTTAGTCTGCCCATCCTTTTCTATATATAAGGCACCTATAACACCGTTGGTATCTATTCCTGGGTATAGTTCCTCAAGACGATCGTTATCAATCATCTCAGACTCGACGCCAAAAACACTTGCCATTGATGATGTTCTTTTTAATTCCTCCAGGCGTTCTTCATTACGCGCAATAGATAAACTGCCTATCTGGCGATATCCGCTCGCCTGGCCTGTTTCTTCCTCCAGAGAGGCGTACAGCTCATGGCTATATTTGGCAAGGCTTGTTAAATATGGGGTCGGCCAAAGTAAACTTACCAATCCAGCAGCATGCCAGGTTGTGCCGCAGGTTAACTGTTTCCGTTCCAGCACCACAACATCTTTAACTCCCTGTTTAGCCAGGTGGTAGGCGATCGAGCAACCGACTATTCCACCACCGATGATGACAACTTTAGATTTAGAGGGTAGTACCTTTTTATCTGTCATATTAGAGCCTAAATTTGCATCATCAGGAATGTGATTAACAACGGTGGATTCATTACATCTTAGGCTGATACTTACATATGAAGTAGAAGTCGACAATTGACAAAAAATTTAACAGTGGTAAGTTTTCTTACCATTAAACCTAAGAAAAAATATATTAAATAAGATACGTCTGACTATGAATAAACCTTTAAGTCACAGAAAACTTCCCCCGCTCAAAGCGCTAAAAGGCTTTGAAAGTACCGCGAGGCAACTTAGTTTTCGCAAAGCTGCTGAAGAGTTAAACCTTTCACATCCGGCTATCAGTCATCAGATACAGAGTCTGGAAGAAGATTTAGGGGTTAAGCTTTTCTATAGACACAACCGACAGATGACCCTCACTCCAGAGGGGCGTCGTTACTATCCAATTGTCAGGGAAGCATTAGATCTATTAATCAACGGTAGTGAAATGATGCGGCGAAGTGCCAACCCTGCATCACTGCGGGTACAAACCTATATATCGATATCGATTCGTTGGTTTTCGCGTAAGTTACCCCGTTTCAGAAAGCTACATCCTGAGTTCGACGTACAGTTGATCTCTTGTATCGAAGAACAAAACTTTGATGAAGCGACTGCAGATATAGGGTTCATATTTTGTCGTCAGCCGCCTGAGAGCCACTTTTGTTGGATTCCTCTGTTTAAGCCAACGTTGTTTCCTGTCTGTAGCCCGACGTTAACCAAGCATAAAACTAACTTGCACCCGGAGAAATTATTACAGTATCCCTTAATTTCAGTCACCTCAGAATCCTGGAAGTGGCATGATTTTTTTGAACCGCTGGGAGTAGAAAATATATCAGGTAGTAACATCAGCGTTGATAGCACTGCGATGGCTTTAGAGATGGCGATGGACGGAGAGGGAATTGCCTTGGTTAATGGCCCCTTTGCGGAGCGTGATCTGGCCGCGGGGCGACTGATCAGGCCTACGCCTCATGGCATCGAAGAGTTCGGTGAATGGGGGCTTATATGTCGAAGGGATATGCGGGAGCAAAATAACATCCGCTCTTTCATCGAGTGGCTTCAAAATGACATTTCATAAATCGAAAGCCAGGTGCCTCTATAGGGTGTGCAGTAAGGTAGGCTTATACGGCGATGTTTAGCGTTGGCCAATTAGCTTTTCTGGGTAAGCTGTTACTCTAGGTTGCGGAGTCTATTTTGATCAGCATATTAAGAAGATTAAAGAGGTCCTTAAAGTGACTCGATATCCGAATGACTAGGGCTAATTAGTAGAGCTAATCAGAAGAGATGAAGCTCAGCGCAATACATGAGAAAGGGAAGCTAGAGAGTAAAAAAAACCAGTCTAAAGACTGGTTGTATACGTTTAAGCCGGATGTTTTAGAGAGTATCCGGTTGATGCAAGTACCAGTGAGCGAAGGCTTCGGCAGGCATTGGCCGGGCGAGAAGAAAGCCCTGCATCTGGTCGCACCCCAAATCCCTGAGAATCTCCAATTGTGCTCGAGACTCAATACCCTCAGCAACAACCTTGAGGCCGAGTACATGGCTCATCTCAATAATGGATGAGACGATGGAACGATCCACATCTGATTGTTCAATATCCACCAGGAAGCTTCGGTCTATCTTAAGGATATCTAAGGCAATGTTACGGAGATAACTCAGGCTTGAGTAGCCTGTTCCGAAATCATCAATCGCCACCTGAATACCCTGACTGCGAAGGGTGTTAATACCTTGCTGTGTTTCTTCCAGACAATGCAGAAAGCAGGACTCAGTCAACTCAATAGAAAGTAGGTGAGCGGGTATATTGTAACGATCAAGCATTGTCATAATTTGAAAGGCGATATCAACATGTAAAAACTGTTTCGCCGAAATATTGATCGCAACGGTAGTCTCCAGACCTTGCTTACACCACTCGGATATCTGTAGGCAGGCTTCTTCAATGACGAATTCGCCGATACGGGTGATCAGACCCATATCTTCAGCCAGAGGAATGAATTCAGCGGGTGAGACGTAGCCTAACTGAGGGTGTAACCATCGAATCAGTGCTTCACACGCAGTCGATTGACCATTGCTTAGATCAATTTTTGGTTGGTAGTACAGTTGGAACTCACCGTTACTAATTGCTGCTTGAAGATCGCTGCCTAGCTGATAACGGGAATGAATTAGTTTGTGTTGCTCTAAAGAGAAAAAGCGCAAGCTGTTGCGGCCGGAATCTTTTGCCAGATGTACCGCCGAGTCGGCACATTTAAGCAGCGTCTCTGCATCGGTAGCATCGGTCGGAAAGAAGCTGACACCGATGCTAACGGTGGCCTTTAATTCGGTATCTTCAATCAGAATAGGCTGACTGATAGTGTTCAGAAGCCGATTAAGAAATTCACTGATGTGAGGGTTGTTATCGACATCGGTTAGGATAAGGTTGAATTCATCTCCACCGAACCGGGCAACAGTATCGCCATCATCCAGTTGGGCTTCGACTCGTCGTCCTATCTCTTTGAGCACTTTATCACCGACGTCATGACCATGCAGATCGTTTATCTGCTGGAAGAAGTCGACATCGATATAAGCCACTGCAACCCGGTGCTCGTGCTCCCGGGCATAGCCTAAAGATAGCTGCAGGCGGTCATTAAACAGTTTGCGGTTGGGGAGTTTAGTTAGCTCATCGAAATAGGCGAGCCGCTTAATGCGTGCCTCCGACTTTTTCATCTCAGTCAGGTCAGAAAAGATTGACGCGTACTGTGATATCTCTCCGTTCTCATCGGTGATAGCAGTAATGCTGAGCCATTCGGGATAGACAGTGCCATCTTTACGCTTGTTCCAGATCTCTCCTTGCCAGAACCCCTTCTTAAGCAGGCTTTGCCACATCTGCTGATAGAATTCATTGGTGTGACGCCCGGAACTGAGAATGTTTGGGTTCTTGCCCAGAACCTCATCGCTCAGATAGCCGGTAATCTCAGTAAATGATGGGTTAACCCGCAGAATTTGCGCATCACGGTTACAGATAACAATAGCTTCCATCGAGGCTTCTATTACTTTGTCCGCTAAGCGCAAGTTATGTTGTGATTGCTCTAGCGCTATATCTCGCTCGTTTAACAGTTCGCGTAGACGATAAACATAATCGTGCTCAACGCTGTTGAGAATATCAGAGTATGAGATAAGGCCGGTTATCTCTCCCTGTAAATCAGTGGTTGCCAGATGTTGAAACTGGTGCTCATGGAACACTTTACGAGCGTTATATAAGCTCAAACCCTGTTCAATGGTGACCAGCGTATGACTGCATAATTCGGCGATTGAAGCGTTTTGCTTATTGCTTGCGAGGAGAGCGATGGCATCACGTTCAGTAAAAATACCGCAGATCTTATTTCTCAGACGGATAAATAGCGCCGACCGTCCGGATTCTTTTAAAATCTTAAGCGCTGAGAGAACTGTTTCACTCCCCTCGATACTTTCGGGAGACTGGTCAGCAATATCCATTACAGAGCGGAGGAAAAGGTCATGTTCCATTCCGTGACTGTTGACGACATCTGTTTCCGAGATGATACCGCAGGCTTCTCCGGTGGCATTGGTCACTACCAAGTGGCGTATATCGTCCGATATAAACCGGAGCCCCGCTTTGTCTACTGACTCATCTTCTGAGATGGTCAGGACCGGTGAAGTCATAAACTGTGCAGCCGGCGCTATTTGATTCTTGTCTAACCAAAGTTTAATCAGATCGCGACGGGTAACGATTCCAACAGGGTAATGATTCTCGCAGATAACAATACAGCCAATTCGTTTGTTAGCCATTGTTTCTATTAGAGATATAGCCGGAGCATCTGGAGTGCTGGTGATCAAGTCCGATTGAGCAATATGCCTGACTTGAAGTTGGCTTTTAACGTGGGGAAGGCTGGAAATCAAGAATGCGACCTTTTTCTACCAGAGATTATGTGGGTAACGTAGGGCTATATTAACACGTACAATTCAAACGGGTATAGTTAGTAATTCCCCAGTTTGAGTGGTTCTTAAATAATTATTTAAACAAATCAATCATTCTTATATATCAATTATTTAGCGCTGTTTACGGTTGCCGTAAGACTCTTTTCACACCTGAACTAATACTGACTGATCTTTCTTCGTCCTGCTTACGTAACAGGGGTTATGAAATATCTAATTCGATCAGGCCATTCACAACATTTCTGGGTCAATCTGGGTGGTTTTCAGCTGTGCTGGTGGTGCGCCATCCTATTGGCCGACTCAAGCCTGATGATACTAGCGACTTTGTTAATTTTGCATCTGTTGTTCCATAGGCACCCCGTACATGAAACGGTGGTGTTACTAAGTTGCGGGCTGACTGGGTTTGCGGTTGACCTGCTACTGACTGCTACCGGGGTGTTTCGTTTCGGTATTTCTGCGTTTCCACCGCTTTGGTTACTGTTTCTGTGGTTCTGCTTTAGCGCCACGCTGCGGCAAAGTATGACCTATTTCCGTGGCCGGTGGGTTCTCGCTGCAATCTGTGGTGGAATCTTCGGCAGCCTGACTTATATTGCTGCAGGTAGCTTTGGAGTAGTGGCGTTTGGTTTGCCCCTTATACAAACCTTCCTGCTTCTGATGCTGGTGTGGATGGTGCTTTTCCCATTACTGCTTTGGCTAAGCGGCCAGCAATTTTCGGAGCAATTTTCTGATGCGACTTAATCTTTTATTTATCGTATTAATGATCTTCGTGGCTGGAGCAGCTCATGCGAAGTCTGAGTCTCTGCCTAGCTTTATGAAGCCGGTTGGGCAGGCGGAGTTGAAGGTGCTTTGGTTTAGCGTGTATACCGCAACATTGGCAAGCCCTGAAGGACGCTTTATATCGGTTTCAGAGCCTTTGCTATTGACGCTTAAATACAAACGTAACATCAGTAGACAGGATCTCCTTGATGAAACAGAACATCAGTGGGATCAGGCCGGTATTGAGTTAGGTAGCTATGCTCCCTGGTTGTTGAAGCTAAAAGAAATCTGGCCAGATATCAGAGAAGGAGATTCCCTGACGTTTTATCAGAATGCAGAGGGGGATGGGCATTTTTATTATAACCAAGGGTATATCGGCACTCTGGCAGATGAGATGTTTTGCCAGGCATTTCTGAATATCTGGTTATCGGATAACAGTAATTTTCCGCAACTCACAAAAGCGCTAACCGGTAAAGCCGGAGATTAATGTGGAGATGGATATGATTAATATGACAACGTTTTTGCCCCTGGCATTGCCTATTTTACTGATACTGCCAGGTTGCGCGGCCAGCGTTGATGATTATAGGAATGATAAGCCTGTTCTGGAATTAGATCGTTTTTTTGATGGACGTCTGGTGGCTTATGGCATGCTTCAGAGCTTTTCAGGCAAGGTAACCCGACGCTTTAAAGCCGATATCATCGGTCAGTGGCAGGATGACCGAGGAACACTGGATGAACAGTTTTTTTTCAGTGATGGAGAGCAGCAGAGCCGTTGCTGGAAATTAGTTAAACAGGGTAATAGCTATCGAGGTACAGCCGGAGATATTGTAGGTGAGGCGTTAGGTGAAGCTCAGGGCAATACCCTAAACTGGCGTTATACTCTGCAAGTCCCGGTGAATGGAAAGGTATGGGATATATACCTGGATGATTGGCTCTACCTGATTGATGAGAACAACCTGATCAATCGGACTAAAATGAAAAAGTTTGGTCTCACGGTTGGTGAGCTGACGTTGCATATTCGTAAGCTATCAGATGCAGAAACCGCTTTAGTTGAAGCCGTTGAGCCTGCCTGTGACCCAGCGGAGGGGCTATGAACTCTGGCGCATTAGCGATGGATCTGCCCTGGAAAAGCGCTTGGGTGACGGGTGCAGGTAGAGGCATAGGTGCTGAGGTTACCCGCTTGTTGTGTCGTAACGGTGTTACTGTGTATGGGTCAGCCCGAACAACAGAGCAACTAGAGCTGCTACAGCAGGAACTGGCAGAGTGTTCCGGCAAGTTAATAGTGGTACCGCTGGATATTCGTGACTTAGCGGCGGTACAAGAGCAGTTTTATATTTGGGACAGTGAGGGGGTATTACCGGATCTCGTCGTATTAAATGCGGGCAGTCATGACCCTTTTTCTGCCGCGGAGTTTTCTGCGCAGCGTTGTAAAGCGCTGCTTGATATTAACCTACAGGGCACCGTTAATTGCCTTGAACCTATTTTATACCGTTATCTTGGTAGGGTATCTGAACAAGCTACCGGTGAATCTGATCGCGTTTTTATACCTGAATTAAAAGGCCATATCGCGGTGGTTTCATCTGTTGCCGGTTATCGGGGCCTTCCAACTGCCGCAGCTTATGGGGCCGGGAAGGCGGCACTGATCAATCTTTGTGAGTCCCTTTATCTTGATTTGCAAGGTAGTGGCATCAGAATACAGCTGATCAATCCTGGTTTTGTTCGTACGCCGCTTACGGATAAGAATGAGTTTCCGATGCCTGCGTTGATGGAGCCGGATGAAGCCGCCAGACGAATAGTTCAGGGGCTTTTGAGTAAGCGCTTTGAGATCGTATTCCCACGTCGCTTTGTTTATTGGCTAAAACTCTTCAGGTTGTTGCCCTATAGCTGGTATTTTAAACTGATAGGCCGAGCTACCGGAGCGGGTAAAAATGTCAGAAATCTGTGATTCTTTAAATGCATCTCTACTCAATAGAGAAGCCTTTGACTGTTATGTTACTCAGCTAACGCAACTAACACCGGACAACCTTGAGGCATTAGGTAGGTTGGTTACCGATGAGATGTGTTTTAGTGACCCGTTTAATACAGTTCAGGGAAGGGATCTTTTTATTGGTGTGATGGCTGAGATGTTTGAGCAGCTGGACGATGTGCGTTTTGATCTATTGGACTCACAGATACAGGGCAGCGTGGGTTATCTTTACTGGCGTTTCTCTGCTGCTTCATCTCTGACGGGAGATTTCTCTACCGAAGGTTGTAGTCGCATCTGTTTTAATGAAGCCTGGCTGGTGACAAGTCATCAGGACTTTTGGGACGCCAGCGTATTGATGCAACAGTTTCCCCTATTGGGAAAGCTGATTCGAATGATACGAAAGAGGGCTGCTTACAAAGCGGCATAATGAATAAGTGTTGGAGCGGGATCACTATTAAGAATTGAGATAGGCCTGTCTTACCATACACTTTATAACGCTGCTGCTATTACCCATTCTGGGGTGTTTCACTTAAGCCTATGATAACAAAGCGATGTTACAATAAGTCTCTCATTCAGAATTACGTATGGCAGTTTATATGCGTTCGAAACCCTACCTTATTCCCCCCCGTCCCGAGACACTTATAACGTTATCTTCCCTATTGAAGCAGAGTGAACCGAACCTGGATGCCGTTGTAAATGTTATTAAAGCGGACGTGTCCTTGTTTACTGTGGTCATGTCGACCGCCAACAGTCCTGTTTTTTCAGGTGCCAGTAAGTTTAAAACGCTACGTCAAGCGGTTATGCGATTGGGCTTGAAACGTCTTTATACCCTTACAGAGCTTATATTACTAAGAAAGTCTCTTTCAAAGACGGGTCGTCTGGACCGGTTTTGGGATACTGCAATAGAAGTTGCTGAACTTGCTGCAGAGCTAGCACCTAAACTATCTAAAGAAAATCCTGATCAGGCATATGCTTTGGGGATGTTACACGATTGTGGTGTGCCGCTTATGATGGAAAACTTTCCGGACTATCGTGAATTTCTTACCCAACATGATGGTCTTCAACACGCTTCTCTTAGCCAGAAAGAGAGGGAGGCTTTTGGTGTTGACCACTTCAGTGTAGGTGCTGAAATTGCTGAGTCCTGGAAGATGCCAAATGATATTTGTGATGCTATCAGACTACAGGTTTATTACCCAACGTCTCTACTGACCTCGGCTGATCAGATAGGGGAGAGTAGTAAGATGTTATTTTGCCTTGTGCTGCTGGCCAAAAATATTAGTGAGAGATACCGACGATACTGGCGGATAGATAGCTCACGCATAGAAAATTATGAGTTGAAGCACGCGTTGGAGTATCTTGGATTGCCTGATGTGGACTATCTGGACATACGTGATGGATATCTAGACCAGTTAGAGCAGAAGTATTGACAGACAGGCACCCTATTAGCATTCGGGTGTCCGTCTCTAAGATGCTCATTACTAATAAACAAAATCAGGGATTGCGATTTGCAATTTGATACAGACCTACATCGATAGACCCCTCTTCGAAACCCGCTTCACAGTAGCAAAGGTAGTAGCGCCATAAACGCCTGAATCGTTCATCATAGCCCAGCTTTTCCAAGGCTTCAGTTTGTTGCTCAAAGCTTTTTCGCCAATGCCTAAGAGTGAGCGCATAGTCCTTACCGAATAGTTGTTTATGCTGTAGTTCAAATCCGTGCTCTTCAAATTTTTGTTTCAGGCGGCTGATACTGGGTAACATGCCACCCGGGAATATATACCGTTGAATGAAATCAGCCTGTTCCCGGTAGGTCTCAAATCGTTGGTCTTCAATACTGATAACCTGAAGGACCGCTTTGCCATTAGGTTTGAGGCAGGTTTTGAGGGTTTCAAAGTAGGCATCCCAATATTTTTCACCCACCGCTTCAAACATTTCGATGGAAACCACACCATCGTATCGGGTAATCAGGTCCCGGTAATCGGTCAGGCTAATGTTTGACCGATTCTCCAGGCCTGCTGATGCCAGTCGGTCACGGCTCCATTGAAGCTGTTCTTCTGAAAGAGTTACCCCATGAACTCTGACGGTATGTTGCTGTAGTAACTGCTCAGCAAAGCCGCCCCAGCCACAACCGATCTCAACAATATGATCGCTTTTTTGCGGGCCAAGCATATCGATAATCTGTTGGTATTTAGCGGTCTGAGCCGCTTCGAGGCATTGTTCATCCGAATCAAACAGAGCGGCTGAGTAAGACATAGTCTTGTCCAGCCAAAGCTCATAGAAATCGTTTCCCAAATCATAGTGAGCCGCTATATTGCGACGGCTACCAGTACGGCTATTCTGATTACGCCAGTGATAGATATTATGTGCTAGTTTTTTCAGATGGCCTGCTTTAGCAATGCCTTCAAGAATGGCCTCATTTTGTAGCCCCCAGCGAAGCAGAGTAGTTAGATCCTGAGTGTCCCATTCTCCAGCTATATAACCTTCAGACCATCCAGTTGAGCCGCCGGTAAAGAGCCTTAAAAGACAGCGTAGGTTATTTAATTTAACGGTGACTTCTAATCCTTGCTGATCACCAAAGCTGGTGTGGTAGCCGCTTGGCATAACCATGTGAAGCCTGCCTTTGGATTTACTAAGAGAAGCTTTAAACCTATTGAGTATCTTTTGCTCAAGCCAGCTGGCTTTGTTCTCTTTTAGCTTGTAATCGAGCTTATAACCTGACTTTATCTGTGAGTTGCCTGTGACTGCAGTAGCGGTGGAATTACAGGTTTTCATAGTGACTTTCTCCATGACGATCTGACCAGCTTATGCTGTAACTTTTAGAAGTATTTCGCGGTTGTAACTTAAGACCCTTTATCAAGAGTCTCAGAGCTTCCCAGTGAATTGCGCCTATAACTTTCAGAGTCATCAATGGGTGGGTGAAAAAAAGCTTTAGCAGGCCGGGGTCGGATATCTCTAGTCGCTGGCCTGTAAAAGTGGCATTTAAAATAGGAACCTCTTTTTCATCCTCTTTACGGCTTTGTCGAATGCAGACAGATACACTCTCTTTGGGGGGAAGGATTCTGAAGCTGTAGGCGGTGTCCATCGGCATAAACGGGCTGACATACATTAGTTTATGGCAGTTATGACGGACGATCTTTTCTGCTGGCTTGTCGTTCACCAATAGGTAGCAATGTCGCTGGCCAAAGGTGTTGCTGACTTCATAGAGGATCACTTCGGGTTCATTCTTATGGTTATAGCAAAAGTAGACGCTCAGCGGATTGAAACTGTATCCCAGGATTCTTGGATAACAGAGTAGCTCTATGCGACTGGTTGCCGAGGCATAACCCCGTTCTGATAGCAGCCCAGTTATCTCTTTGCGTAGTTGTCCGTCTCCCCGTCCGTGGTCACTCTCTCTGAATGAGAACAGACTGAAGCGGCTGCGACTAAAGAGTCTGAATTTTTTGTGCAGGTCAGGCAGTTCATCCAGATCGAGACAGAGTGAGAATACTCGATAGATGAAACGATGCTGTTTAGGTGTAAATCGATGGTGCATCACCACACCGGTATAGACCGCTGAATTAAACTCATCCATTAGCCTTCTCCAGACGATCAGTTCCATCGTTTTCTTGGGTTAGCAGATCAGTAACAAATATTCTGCTGCTCGGCTCTTCCAGCTGCCAGGGGCGGGGAATTCCCCCTAACTGTTCAGCGACGGCCAGGCCTGATTGAATACCATCTTCATGGAAACCATAGCCAAACCAGGCGCCACAGAACCAGGTGTTCTGGTGGCCCTGAAGGTTCCAAAGCTTTTGCTGATTCGCCAGTGAATCTCGCCCAAAAGCGGGATGGTCATAGAAAAAACTACGTATCATCTTCTCAGGAGCCGGCTCTTTCAGCGGATTAAGCGAAACGATGATAGGTACTTCTGTGGCTAGTGGCTGTAGACAGTTCATCCAGTAACTAACGGATACCTGTCGGTCGTCGAGGCCACTGCCAGAAGCCATATAGTTCCAGCTAGACCAGGTTTTCCTGTCTTTTGGCAGTAGGCTTTGATCAAGATGAAGAAAAGCCTGGTTACGTTGATAGGGAAAACTACTCAAGAGTTGTTGCTCTTCGGGGGTAGGGTTGGCTAATAGGGCCAAGGCCTGATCTGCATGGCAGGCCAGCACGATATCATCATAATATTCTCGGGCACCGTGCAGGTCTTCAATAATGACACCTTCGGGCTGACGTATTACTTTATGAATACGACTGTTCAGCCTTACTTTACCCTCTAGCTCGGCAGCTATTTTACGAACATATCCGATACTGCCGCCGGGAATAGTATGCCATTGGGGGCGGTCATTAACCTGAAGCAGGCCATGGTTTTTACAGAATCGAAGGAAGCTCAGTGCCGGATAGTCCAGCATCTGTTTGACCGGGGTAGACCATATCGCTGCCCCCATAGGTAATAGGTGATCATAAATAAAACGATCTCCGTAGCCCTGTCGTTGTAGCAACTCACCCAAACTTATATCAGCAAGTGATGAATCAAGCATCATATTGTCGGCATTGCGGTAAAACCGCATCAGGTCTTTGAGCATCGACCAGAAAGGCGGGCTGATCAAATTGCGTTTCTGAGCAAACAAACCACCCAGTCCCGAACCACTGTATTCTAATTGACCATCATTGATAGAAACAGCGAAGGTCATATCGGTTTCACAGGTTGGCAGATTAATATGCTCAAAAAACTTTACCAGGTTAGGATAGTTCACCGGGTTAAAGACAATAAAACCAGTGTCTACATCGACCTGCTGGCCTTTGAGATCAAAGCTAACCGTATTTGAGTGGCCACCGAGTCGGTCGTCTTTTTCATAGAGGGTTACCTGGTGGGCTTTATTCAGGAGCCAGGCGCAACTCAGACCGGCTATACCTGATCCTATAACGGCAATTTTTCTTGGGCGGATGGCGGCAATATTCATCTGATCAGTCCATACTGTGATCTGTTTGAAACACTTTACGTGACCTATTTGAAATAGGATCACAATTTCTTTTGTGCATAACAGCTTACAGCGTAATTATTTTTTTAAAACTTAGTGATCCGGGTATATCAATTAATACGTATAGGCCTATATGAATAACAGACCACCGGGTGAAGATTTGGAAAATATCGTACAAATCAGCCAGGCCGATATGGCCAGTTCTGATTGGAGCGATCTGTTGGCCAGCTTGTCAGAGAATGCCGATAAGCGGGTTTATGCCAGGTTGTTTCATCATTTTGCTCCCAAGGTAAAGGCCTATATTGTCCGTCTTGGGGTAAATGGCGGAGCTGCTGAAGAGGTGACCCAGGAAGTGATGCTTTCTATATGGCGCAAGGCGCATATGTATCACCCGGAGAAAGCTGCTGCCAGCACCTGGATATTCAGATTAGCGCGTAACCAGAGTATTGACTGGATGCGTAAACAGAAATACCCCCTATATAGTCTGGAAGAATGGAGTGACACCGCTGCAGAACCAGGCCAGGGTGAACAAGAAGTACTGTCTGATCGTGTAGCGAAGGCAATAAGTTTACTACCGGAAAAACAGTCACAGGTTATCTATATGTCATATTTCGAAGGGCGGTCACATGGTGACATCGCCAGCCGTCTCGATATCCCTTTGGGGAGTGTTAAGTCCAGGATTCGTCTGGCATCAGAGAAATTGAAGCAGATCTGGGGAGGTGAGTATGAACATTAATCACCATCTGGATGATGCAACCCTTATTAGCTACTCCGCAGGCGCTCTGTCTCAGGGAATGGCGCTGGTGGTAGCGACACATATTTCTATTTGTGACCAGTGTCGTCAACTGGCAGAGGCTAATGATGCCCTTGGTGGAGCACTGCTTGAGTCCCTTGACTCTGAGAAGGTAGGTGACACTATGCTGGCCAACCTACTATCACAACTGGATGACCAGCCACCTGAAACAGTGACTCTGGCGCCTGTTAAACGTGACCCGGAGATCCCGGTACCTTTGAGCGACTATATTGATGGCTCTCTGGATCAGCTTGAATGGAAGCGTATCGTTCCGGGCGTAGCGTACTATGATATGCCTTGGGAAGGTCGTGGGGTTTCGCGTTTGTTGAGAATAGCCCCGGGTAAGTCGATGCTGGCCCATACCCACGATGGTAATGAGCTGACAATGGTCTTGCGGGGTTCGTTTTCAGATGAAGTAGGGCGGTTCTGCCGGGGTGATGTTGCTGATCTGGATGATCAGATAGAGCATCAACCGCTGGTGGATAGTGAAGAGGACTGTATCTGTTTGATTGCAACCGATGCGCCGCTGCGATTTACCACATTGTTTGGTAAATTGGTTCAGCCAATAACCGGATTCTAATAAGTATTTTATTATGAACCAGTTGAATCCCAATAAGCTGAATCTGAGTAAATGGACAGCGGTTAGCCCTCAAAATCGGGAGAAACATTTTCTGGTGACAGAGCTCATAAGAGACGAAGAGGGTGTTGTGCAGCAGTGCGTGTTAGAAGCGGTGCTGACTCATCGTCAGCAGGTGCTTCCCTGGCAGCAACTGAAAGATAGTGGTTGTTGGCAGCAAGGCTGGCGTTGATTTTACTTATTTATAAGAGATAAAAAGCCGGGCGTTTGCCCGGCTTTTTATTGAACATGATTGTTGAGCATAAATTATAAAAGCCTCCCGAAGCTGTTATCTGTTTCAGGTCATTTTATTCTTCAGAGTTTGAGCGCCTTCATCTGTCGTTTAAACTCTTCGGTAACTTCTCGAGCCTGGTTCCTGTTTTTGATTGTTGTTGGTGTGATCATGACGACCAGTTCGGTACGACGACTGGTTTTACTTGTCGATCCAAATAAGAATCCAAGCCCCGGCACATTCTTTAACCCGGGAACGCCTGCATCACCCAGGTCTTTGTTTTCTCTAATCAGACCGCCTAAAACTAGTGTTTCTCCGCTTTGAACGGCGACAGTGGTTTTAATTTGGCGCTGATTGATGGTGGGTGACTGGATACCCGATGAGGTAGTTACTGAAGCGTCACTAACATCCTGATTGATTTCAAGAACGACCATTCCGCCATCTTTGATCTGTGGGGTAACTTCAAGCAAAACACCTGTATCCCGATACTGCACAGAGGTTGTTATAAGGTTACCGGTGTTATTTGAGGTATTGGTTGTTTCAGAAGTGGAAATTGGCACTTGGTCTCCCACTTTAATAGAGGCAGATTGGTTATCCAGTACCATTAGTGAGGGTGAAGATATGACATTGATTCTACTATCTGATGCTAGTGCGGTTAACAGTGCCAGAGGGTTGTTTAGTCTGTCTAATACCTGATATTTGAACCCGGTAGAGCTTTGTGAACTGGTAAGTGACCCTTTGCCAGTATCACCGTTACCAAAACCGTTTTTAAAGAACCAGTCGATACCATACTTCAGATCTCCAGAGAGCTTTACTTCAACAATAGTTGCTTCTACTAATACCTGTTGGGGTAGAACATCGAGCTTCTGTAGCGCTAACTCTACAACGCCATAGTCCGCCTGGGTTGCAAGCACCAGTAAGGAGTTGTTCTCCTTGTCAGCAATAATGCTGATCTCTCCAAGGTTTGACAGTGATGTCTGACTGGGGAGTGGTGTCAGACGTCCCTGGCTGCTAATCAATGCATTTGCAGAACCTGTTGCGGTTGCTGCCGCTGTGGTTGGAGATGGAGAGCGAGGGCCGTTACCCTGACTTCGGTTCTGGTTAGTTGTTCTAGCACTCTGGCCTTCAAAAAGCTGATCAAGCATGCTGGCGAGATGTTCAGCTTTTCCGTATTTAACCTTATAGACATGTAACGAAGAACTGGCCAGATTATCCATCCGGTCTAGCCGTTCAATCCACTGCCGAGCGCTTTTAAGATATTGGGGTTGTGGTGTAATAACCATAACGGTATTGAGTCGTTCGATCGGCACAAACTTAACCAGTCCAGCCATTGGCCCTGAAGAGTTGTCACCGAATACGTTTTCAAGTTCAGCAAGAATAGTGCGGGTATCGACAGACTGTAAGCGGAATAGGCCAATTGACATTCCTCTCAGTTGGTTGACATCAAAAGTTTCTATGGTGGTTAGCAGGGTATTCAGTTCTGTTCGGGCACCTGATATTAGCAGAAGGTTATGGGGCTCATCGACGGTGATTCTGGCGCCCTCAGATGCGACGGCTTTAAGGATCTTCTCCATCTCCTTAGCCGAGATATAACGTAATGGAGTAACCAGTGTTTGGAAGCCCTGATCATTGCGAAGCTTCAGCTGTGGCGCGCCACCTGCCAGCGTATTACTTTTGGGCATGATCTCAATCAGGTGGCCATTATCCCTGAGTACTGCGTCGTGCATAAATAACAGAGAATCTAAGGTTGGAATCAGAGCATCACGATTAAGTGGTTGGCTGGTATGCAGAGATACTTTGATGTTAACCGCTTCATTGATAGCGTAATTACGGTTAAGTATATCTCCGAGAATCGTTTTTGCTACTTCATGTATATCGGTATCGTTAAAGTTGAGGGTGATATTACCTTCACTACTGTCAACTCCCCTGGATTTGCTTTGGGTAATCATAGGGCGAGCTTCAGAAACAAGTTCAAAACGTCGCTCTGATGATGTTAGGTTTGCAGTTGCCTGCGCCTGTTCGTTTGAATAGCTTGTAGCATTAGCCTTAGTATCTGCGTTTTTCTGAGACCTGTTGCGTTGATTAATGATCTGACCAACCGGCTGATTCGGTGTGAGGCCTTCATCGCTATAAATAGGTGAGCTATTACAACCGGTCAGGCCCAGCATGGTGACCAGTAGAGGCATAACTTTCCATAAACATATGTTGCGCATCAAATTCTCCTGCTACTGATTGTCCAATGGACGAACGACTTTGCCATACTGACTCTGGTTAATAAAAAGTGAAGATGATCTTTTACTACTTTGTGTTCGCCTTGAGTTTGGTGCTGAGGGCTTAATAAGCTGCATATTTATTTCTCGCCCGTTATTGCTGAAGGTTACGCTGTCCGGAGTGATTTCGTCGAGAGTCCAGCCACTTAGTTTCATTCCGTTCTTTAATGATTCGTGGTTCTTCTTGCCGATAGCATTGAATAGAGCTCTATTATCTTCACCATTGAGAATAATCCCTGTAAGAACCCAGTCTTGCTCAGGTGTACGGTTGGGTCTTCGGGTGGCAGTCATCGCAGTGCTTATCTCCTGCGGTTTACGGGTCGAATAAAACAGTGGCCGTTCACTGATCTCTTCAAACTGTTCAATTTTCAGCTCAGAATCTGGAAGTGATTGAAGCTCGGGGAGTGACGACTGATCTGTTAATAGCCCGGTAGCTAAAGTCTTCGGCCCTGACGTTGGAATCATTAGCTGGATTAGCAGAACTATTATTAATAGAGCCATCACTACCAGCTGCAGCATAGTTAATCGGGTTAGGTAATGTAATGCGTTCATAACGTATCCCTACCTGTGGTGTAGCCGGTCAGATTAAACTTGATGTTTAGTGGCGGTAATACCTGCTTGCGAGCATAGCTTGAGTTTCGTATCGGTGTAGAGCTAATGCTCAGATTTTCAACATAGAGACCCGGTTTGCTGGTTTCCAGTGCAAAGAGAAGCTCTTTAAGCTGATCAATACCCGCTTTATACTGGACTTTCAGCGTGATGCTGCGAAGCAATTGCTCGTTACCTTGAGATGAAGGCAAACCCTGAGTGCTGACGATCTGGCCACCAGTTTTTGCAATAATTTGCTTCAAATGTTGCTGTAATTTAGCCGATACAACTGAGCGGGTTTCTCCTTCAAGAAAGTAGGCTCTTAAAGGCGAGTCCTGATTAACCTGCTGCAACAGTTGCTCTTCATGAGGGCGGCTATTATTTAATCTTTGATAGCGCTGTAATTGAAATGTAAGCGTTTCAATCTTGTCATTGGCTTGCTGATATCGACTTACGACGGGGCCGAAAATAATCAGATAGAGAAGAACCAGGGCTGCTGCCAGTATACCCAGTGCCAAATAGCGCTGTTGCTGCTTATTCAATTGCATTCCCCCCCTCTGCACTCTGCTGAGCTGAGATCATAAAGCGCTCTTTGCCTGAGCGGGGGTTCTGGGTGATCGGAGAAAAAAAACTAACATCGGTCAGTTGACCTGAGTTTTGCAGTAGAGCAATTAGTTCTGATGCGTTACCAGCCTCTCCCTGAATACGGAGTGACTTGTCCTGCATCGATATTTTATTCAGCCATACCTCATTGGGTAATATTCGGGTTAGTTCTGCAATAATCGCTAGAACGGAGCTTTGTTGTTGTTTAAGTTCGATAAAGTTTTGCTGTTGTTCAAACAGTGTTTGACGTTCTTCACGAATCTGAAAAACTTGCTCGGCCTGAATACGTAGCTGGCTAACCTCTTCAGTGAGTTGTTCTACCTGAGTTTGTTTATCTATAAGGGGCAGGGTGATAACGGTAATCAGTAAGAGTAGATTGATACAACTCAGCCCTACTTGAAAACGTTGATAGCGGGTTTGAACCGAAGTTTCATCAGATTTAGGTAGAAGGTTAATGCTGTCTTGATGGGTAAGAAATTGCTGAGGGATTACCCTGTCTGGGGCTATACCGAGTTGATTCAATTGATCCAGAGCAGTCTGCAGCTTGTTTATAGGTACTAGGTATAGTTCGACACAGCACTGTTCGGTGCCTGGTTCATCTGTAATGGAGCCAGTATCGAAGTAAACCTGGTCAGCCTTAAAAGGAGTCAGACGGTCCATTTCAAAACGGACTACATTATTTATAAAGTCTTTGGCGGTACGAGGCACAGATACACGGGTCTGCAATGTCATATCTTCAGGCAGTGATAGTGTTGCATTCTGTGCTTTTGCAATTACATGTTTTAGTGGCTCTGGCAGTGAGCTTTTATCCCAGGGTGCTTGAATGGTCCAATTTTGTTTACCGGTGCTGATTTTAAATTGGTGGTCTTGAAGTTCAATAAGCAGACACAGATTATCCTGCTTTAATCCAGCTCTGATTCTTGCAGGCAGCATCTGACCAAGCTGGCCTAACCACCAGTTCATAGCGCTAGACAGTGCTGAAATAGTTCTCCGGATTTTCTGAGTGAATAGGCCGGAAGTTGAGCTGTTAATTGTCATCTGCTGGTAACCCCCCGGTATTCAGCATCTGTTGTCAGTAACCGACTTCCTGCCAGTTACACCTTTTAATGGATGCTTTATTTTACTCGTAACACCACTCTGGCAGCGTTAGAGCGCTTCTCCATTTTATCCCATACCCTGTATTCGAACACTTCTCGTCCTCGGAAACCTTTAGCTGGTTTATAGACGATTGTACCGTCTTCATTGACTGAAACTTTACCTCTTTTATTCGGTTTTCGAACAATTTTTACCGTAGATGGATCAATATTACCATCTGAATCTTTATCGTTAGCGAGAACTGCCAGAATAGATGAGGTGTTCTTTTTTACCCTTATAACGTCTTTCAGTGCTAAAGGGGGAGAGTTTTCTTTATCATCATCAATGATATTAAGCGTTACAGTAATCTCTTCACTATAAGCCTGACCATCACTTACGACATATACAAATGTGTCAGTATGGGCATCCTTTTTGTGTTTGTAGATAAAGCTGCCATTACTTTTAAGGCGTAAGCGCCCCTTTTTTGGTAACCGAACCAAATGAGCGGTCAAACTATCATGATCAGCATCTATATCATTACTGAGAAGCCCGTTTCTTGAAGAGACTCTAAGTTTTGAGGATTCTTTTACATTGTATTCGTCAGCGACTCCGATAGGTACTGCATTTGCTGGAATGGTCAGTTCGAGTAACCTTAAATAAGCGGCTTGAGCATCGACCAAGCCGTACCCGGTATTATTATCGGGCCCCAGGGTGTCAATATCAGCAGCTGTCTCATTAATAACTTGTTCTAGTTGCGCGACAGTTGCTCCGGGGACTGCGCTTTTCAGCAAAGCCATAACGCCTGATACATGAGCTACTGCAAAAGAGCTACCTCCTACCCATTAGGTATACGGCTGCCCGCTACCGTATGACATTCCCGTAGTTTGAACATCTATACCCGGAGCTGCGATAGTAGGGAATACAGAATTTACATCACAAGGAGAAGGGCCCCGGCTACTGCTGCGGGCTACGGTCAGTGTTCCGTCGGGGTATTGTTGCAGAGCGCCGACTGACATGACGCCAGGAAGGTTAGCCGGACTTAAGCTGCTATTGCTATAGGGCCCGGAGTTCCCTGCCGCGAATGTAACGGCAATATCGGAGTCTTTTAAGGCCTGAATATCAGCCTGGAATTCTGTTTGGCAGGTGCCCACTGTGCCTAACAAACCCCAGGAATTATTTACAATATCTGGAGCATCATCGGTAGCCGGATCACCGTCAGGGTCAAGTGCCCACTGTAAACCGGCATGTAGATCACTGAGTGAGCCATAACCGGTACGGTCAAAAACTCGGGCTGCTATCCATTGTGCATTTGGAGCCATGCCTAAAGCTGTCCCGGAACTGTCTCCTCCCAGAATCAACCCTGTAACGTTGGTACCGTGTCCAAATCCATCGATTGGGCTGGTGCTGGTGCTGTGCATATCAAGCCAGTCGTTGCTGCCTCCACGGAATCGGCTTGAAAGGTCGGGATGTTCGCCATCCACCCCTGTGTCAATCACAGCCACAACTATATTGTCGCCGGTAATACCCTGGCTCCATAGCGACGGGACATTGATGCTTTCTACGTTCCATTCAGGTGTTGAAGGAGGAGTATAAGCTTGTCCAGGTGCTGAAGTTTGCAAATCTGCTCTCAGAGATGTGACTTGAGGGAGCTGAGATAGCGCATCAACCATATAAGCGGGCAGGGTAAGTGCTACCGAGTTTATCAACCAAAGATCTTTGATCTGCCCTTGAGCAGAAAAGTCTAATAACGGATCTAGTTCTTTTCGAGCATTTTTTAATTGTCCCCGAAGTGATTGAATTACCTCAGAGCGCAATAGCCTGCGTAGCTGTTTTCGTTCGGTTTTAGTAAGACTGCTATCTGCTTTTAATTGCTGCTTTATTGCAGTTCGGATCTGTCGAAGCGTACGCTGATTAGTGCTTTGATTATTGAACTGTAATATAACCGGTATCGAGTCAAAGCTGCCGGTAGCGTCCAGTTGTAATTGCAGCTCTTCTGAAATGACAGCAGCACTACCTACGGTCGAAAATAGCAGTGTTGCGGAAAGACAGATTGGGCTTACAAGTGGTCTCATAATCGTTTTCATGCCGATAACTCCAGCATCAGCTACTGCTGACTTTTAAGCCTGCTATTTCCAACTTTCCAATTTGGATACTGACTTCATCGCCGATTTGTACCTGCCGGCCAGGATTAGCAAAGAAGATAAAATAAGTGGTGTCTGATCTCGGCTCTCTTGATGATTGACGTAATGGGCCAATCTTCGAAGGGGCGGGTACTTGCAGATGATTACCACTACTGGAGACGATAAGTTGGGGTTTGATAGTGCGATCAAGAATTTTCTTGGCTTTAATCGGATCAAGTACTTTATAGCGAAAGTCTAGCATGTAGCCGGCTGCAGATTGGCGCAATGACATCACCTGAATTCCCCACTGTTGCTTCAGTTCATTCTGAGTGGTGTCGGGTAGAATTTCAGTAGCAGTTGCTGTTTGCATCAGTTGCATTGAGAAGCAGAGCAGTAATACTTTCAGTGAATTAAACATGTTGATATTGAAAAAGCTGTTCATCGCTTTTCCTCCCCCGATGGTTAGTCTTGAACTGTCTCTAATTCCATTACAGACAGCGTATATAAATACAAGCAATATACAGGCCGTATTTGTTTTTTATCTTAGGTAGTTATTTAAAATCATA
>JAGPUU010000154.1 GCA_018067325.1 Amphritea sp. | reverse complement strand
GACGACATCATTGAAGCTAAGCTGCTGCCGGATGGCAGTGCTCAGGATCTGAGTGATGCGCTGGAGTATCTGTCTATTGTCAGAGTTAAGCATCAGGCGACTGATGTAAATCAGAAGCTTGAACCTGATAACAATATAGAGCCGGATAATTTGTCTCGCTTTGAAAGACGAAACTTGAAAGAGGCCTTTCAGGTGCTCAGTGCCGCGCAAAATTTCCTTAAATACCGGCACACGGCCAATACCACCATGGCAGGCATAAAAAAATGAATCCGGAGTCACCTTCCCTTCTGGATTGGGTTGAATACTATAGGCAACACTCAACCTCCAGTAAGAACGAGAGAGTATCTGATTTCTATCGTCACGGAGTGATAAACCCAGATACATCGATTGGACAGGCCCCTATGGTTGCCATGGATTTTGAAACCACCGGTTTGTCTTCAGCTGATTCAGAGATTGTTAGCATTGGTCTTGTGCCTTTTGATCTCAGGCGAATTTATTGTGGTGAATCCAGGCATTGGATTGTAAAACCGGAACAGGATATGACGGAGGATTCCATCGTGTTCCATGGCATTACTCACTCTAATGTCGACGCAGCTCCTCCGCTGGCAAACATTCTTGATCAGGTACTAGATGCCATTGAGGGTAAGTTGGTCGTGGTACATTATCGCTATATAGAACGAGAATTCTTTAATAAAGCTGTACTTGGGTTGTTACAAGAACCACTGCTATTTCCCCTGATTGATACGATGGAGATAGAGTCAGATATCCTAAAAGGTCGGCAGGGATTTTTTGATAAAATTCTAAGAAAGCCGCTGGAACCGATTCGGCTGGATTATTGTCGCAGACGCTATAACCTCCCTCATTACGATGCACATAACGCTCTCACGGATGCTATCGCCACTGCAGAGCTGCTACAGGCGCAGATCGCACACCACTTGAATCCAGACATGCCTATTAAGGATTTGTGGGCATAAAAAAGCTCGGATAACCGAGCTTTTTGCGAATCTAAATATCAGTTATTTATAACTTTTTTCTGTTCTCAAGCCTAGGACCAGACTCAGACACATCAACAACAGTACGATAGTGAAAGGCAGACCGGTAGAGATAGCACCGGCTTGCAACGCCTGAATTGACTCAGTGCCGCCTATCCAGAGCAACGCGGCTGCAATCGCGCCTTCAGTACTGGCCCAGAAAATTCGCTGGGGTACAGGCGCATCAATTTTACCACCCGAGGTAATACTGTCGATAACCAATGAGCCAGAGTCAGACGAGGTAATGAAGAATACCATTACCAGCACAATCGCTATCACGGATAGGACAGAACCCATCGCCAGCTCATCAAACATCTGGAACATGGCCAGCGGTACTTTTGTCAGGCCATCTGCGCCTAACGCACCAACCTGATTGACCACCTGATCAATCGCAATGCCACCGTACACAGACATCCAGATCACTGTTACGCTGGTAGGTACAAGCAATACTGCGGTGATAAATTCGCGGATGGTACGACCTTTAGATACACGGGCAATAAACATACCGACAAAAGGAGACCAGGAGATCCACCACGCCCAGTAGAAGACCGTCCAGCCTTGAAACCAAGCCTCATCATCACGCCCATGCGGGTTACTTAAAGGAATGATGTTTTCCAGGTAAGCACCAATTGTTTTCGGAATAGTTCCCAAAGAGATAGCCGTAGCAGAAAGCGCTACGAAAACCAGCAATACAAAAGCAATTATCATATTGATATTACTGAGCAGTTTTACGCCACCTTCAATACCGCGTATCACCGAAATGATCGCCAACAGAGTAACGCCAATAATGACCAGTATTTGCAAACCGACGCCTGCATCAATACCAAATACATGATTGATACCGGCTGCCGCTTGTTGAGCGCCAAGACCCAGAGACGTTGCCAGACCAAATAACGTGGCTAAGACGGCAAGTATATCGATGATATGTCCAGGCCATCCCCAGGCCCGATCACCTAATAACGGGTAAAATATGGAGCGAATGGAGAGTGGCAGCCCCTTATTGTAGGTGAAGAAAGCAAGGGATAATGCAACAACGGCATAGATTGCCCAAGGGTGTAAACCCCAGTGGTACATAGTCGCACCCAGCGCTAAGCGGGCAGCTTCTGGCGTTCGCGCCTCAACGCCTAAGGGCGTTTCATACCATCCAGTGAAGTAAGCAACGGGTTCTGCAACACCCCAGAACATCAGGCCAATTCCCATTCCCGCAGCGAATAGCATCGCGAGCCAGGTGATTGTTGAGTGTTCTGCTTTGGCCTCATCGCCCCCTAGACGGATTTTACCCCAGGGTGAAATAATCAAAAATAAGCAGAAGATAACAAAGAAATTTGCGGACCACATAAACAGTACATCGAAGGTACCGATAATGTTCCACTTTATGCCGTCGAGGAATTCTTTTGCGGCTGTTGCGTCTGATAATAGTGTTGCTAATAGGAAGATTAACACCAGACCAGCACTGATGCCGAAAACAGGGTTATGAATATCAAACCCCCACTTTTGGACATTGTCGCGACCTATCGTGTAATCCGTACTCTCTATACTATATTTGTCTGTTGGTTCACTCATATAGCTCTCTTTTCCAGCGTAATGGCTATGAAAACACTTAGATACATCTCACTTCCAAGTTGTTACTAAGGTACTAATGCCCCTATACGTTAACATTTATCCAGACAAAGTTGAGGGGAAATACTCAAATATCCTGACACTATGCAGCGTCGTTCTCTATCTGATTTTATGTAATCCGAATATCTATGCATGCAAAGAGTACGCGACTCGATGTTAAGGCGATGTGCACCAGCAGCATAAGAACGTTACGCGGACGTTTTCACCCGCAAGCGGGCATGCCCGCTTATAGTAGGCTATAAAAGCACGTCGCCGCCTCTACGGATTAGCAAGAAGCCAAACGAAGACCTGACCTCTAGGCTGTTAACCAGTAGTTATCCTTAGTATAAATTTTATTTGCAGCGCCTGCTGCTGGAAGAGACCGCTTAAATGCTTCACGGCTCGCCAATCGCTGGTAATAGGCGTAAACCTTCGGGAATACAGACAGGTCTGTAAACAAACGCCCCACATGCAGGCTATACCCCACACCGACATCCGCAGCAGAAAAGCCGCTATCAAGCAGGTAGTCACGATTTACAAGATGCTTTTCCAACACCTCTATCGCCTTTTCCAAACGCTTAGTTTCAAGCTTTCGAACGGTAATTGAACGTAGTTCAGGATCGCTAATAGCGATTGCCTGTTGCGTTAGATTAGCTGAATGAACCGTTAGGGTTTCAGCATAATGCACCCATTGTAACCATTGTGGGCGTTCAGGATTACCCGGCTCACGCCAGAGCTTCCCTATATCATAGGTTTCACATAAATATTCTGCGATGGCACCGCTCTCGAATAGAGTCAGTTCATCGTCCATCAAACAAGGAACCCGGCCAAGAGGGTGATGAGCTAAGTAATCATCGCTACGAAGCTCACGCCCGAACGCGAACACTACAACCTCAACATCTAGCCCGAGCTCATTGATAAGCCAAAGGGATCGCATCGAACGCGCCTCATGGCAGTGAAAAAGTGTTAGCGCCACGCTATTCTCCATATATTCAAGATGACTTAATGAGGGGACACCCATAATCAGTATTTAAGACTACATAGAAAACAGTCCGGAACTTATCAGGCCCCCTCCATAATATTACATAAACCGTTCGATAATCAGCGCGATACCCTGTCCACCACCAATACACATCGTTATCAGTCCATAGCGTCCTTCGGTGCGATCCAGTTCAGACATCGCTTTTACAATAATAATAGAGCCCGTCGCGCCAACCGGGTGACCCAATGCTACCGCACCACCATTCGGATTCACTTTATCCACAGGCATCTCCAATAGATCTGTGACCGCCATCGCCTGAGCGGCAAACGCCTCATTGGATTCAATCACATCGATATCCTGCATT